>JAUUYO010000279.1 GCA_030590405.1 Kangiellaceae bacterium | reverse complement strand
GGTTATGGCCAGCAGTTGGGGCGGCAAATTGGTTTTCCGACCGCCAATATTACCTTGAATCGAAGAAAACCCACTTTATCGGGGGTATATTTGGTCAAAGCGCATTGGCGGGATAAAAATCCAGATAGTGAAATGCAATTTTGTTGGGGAGTCGCTAATTGCGGTTCTCGCCCCACCGTTAATGGTCAGAATTATCGGTTGGAAGTCCATCTGCCAGGTGTCAGTCCCGACTTATATGGGATAGAATTAGAGATTGAATTTTATGCGTTTTTGCGTGGCGAGAAAAAATTTGATGGACTCGATGCTTTAACTGAGCAAATTAAGCAAGATGTAAAACAAGCTGAAAAGTTGATTGTGACGTTTTAATTCCCGGAGATTAATTTTGCGCAGCTTAGTATTTAAAAAAATGTAGGTTGGCCTTTAGGCCAATTTTAGGTGCTGAGTCATAAATTGTTGGCTTAAAAGCCAACCTACTATGAGGCAATGTCCCAACCACCAGCGGTGGTTATGATTGTTACCGATTATTTAAGAAATTAATGAGAAAACCGAATAATGACTGATTACAAACCCACCTTAAATTTACCGGAAACCTCTTTTCCGATGCGTGGCAATCTGGCTCAAAATGAGCCAAAAATGTTGGCCAATTGGGTCAAAAAAGATTTGTATCAGCAGATTAGAGATAACTGCGCTGGCCGTCCCAAATTTATTTTACACGACGGCCCTCCTTACGCTAATGGTGATATTCATATTGGTCATGCGGTGAATAAAATCTTGAAAGACATTGTGGTAAAAAGCAAAACCTTGTCTGGTTTTGACGCGCCCTATGTTCCGGGATGGGATTGCCATGGTCTGCCGATCGAACATCGAGTGGAAAAAAAGATCGGTAAAGCGGGCGTTAAAGTGCCGTTTGATGAATTTAGACAAAAATGTCGTGATTACGCAGCCAAACAAGTGGAAGGTCAAAAGAAAGATTTTATCCGTTTGGGTGTTTTCGGCGAATGGGACAAGCCTTATTTATCCATGGATTTCCAGTTTGAAGCGGACATCATTCGCTCATTATCTAAAATTGTCGAAAATGGCCATTTGCATAAAGGCTTTAAACCGGTTTATTGGAGTGTAGTCGGTGGTTCAGCGCTGGCAGAAGCGGAAGTGGAGTATCAGGACAAAGTGTCGTTATCCATCGATGTTCGATATTCGGTGGCTGATGAATCGGCATTACTGGAAAAATTTAAAGCGGTTGATGCTGATTTAGGAGCTGGACCGGTATCAGCGGTCATCTGGACAACTACTCCCTGGACAATTCCTGCATCACAAGCGATATCAATCAGCGCGGATTTAGAATATGCATTAGTCGAGTTTGATGCTCAAACAGAGGACCAACGATTTGGCATTGGCAAAGAGCGAGTTATTTTAGCCAGCGAAATGGTGGAGCAAGTGATGACTCGCTATGACATTGAATCCTTTAAAGTGCTTGGTCATGTTAAAGGTGCAGCGTTGGAGAATGTGGTTTGTCGTCATCCCTATTTGGATAGAGATGTGCCGATGATCCTCGGTGAGCATGTCACTACGGAAGCCGGTACCGGGCTAGTTCATACCGCGCCGGATCACGGCGCAGACGATTTTACCGTGGCTCGAAAATATGGCATTGAAACCCTTAATCTGGTGATGGCTAACGGCGTTTATTCTGATAAAACCGAACATTTCGAAGGTCAACACGTTTATAAAGTAGATGAGCCGGTATGCGAGTTATTAGCAGAAAAAGGCCGATTAATTCGTAAAGAAAAATTTAAACATAGTTTCCCGCATTGCTGGCGTACCAAAACGCCACTTATCTTTAGAGCGACTCCTCAATGGTTTATCTCGATGGATAAAAATGGCTTGCGGGAAAAAGCCATGCAAACGATCAAGGATGTGAAATGGATCCCTGATTGGGGCCAGGCAAGAATTGAAGGTATGATTGATGGTCGACCTGACTGGTGTATTTCCAGACAAAGAACCTGGGGTGTTCCACTGTGCTTGTTAGTTCACAAAGAAAACGATGAGCTACATCCCCAAACAATCGAATTAATGCAAAGGGTTGCAAGCCAAGTTGAAGCTAAAGGGATGCAAGCCTGGTTCGATTTAGAGCTTAGCGACTTAATTGGTGATGAAGCCGA
Source organism: Kangiellaceae bacterium (assembly GCA_030590405.1). Classification (GTDB taxonomy): domain Bacteria; phylum Pseudomonadota; class Gammaproteobacteria; order Enterobacterales; family Kangiellaceae. The sequence goes on along the minus strand of JAUUYO010000279.1, from coordinate 1,837 downwards.
TGATTATGTCAAAGTGAATGATACCCTTGACGTATGGTTTGATTCTGGCGTGACTCATCAGTGTGTGCTTAATCGTCGTGATGAATTAGTTGAACCGGCAGACATGTACCTGGAAGGATCGGATCAACATCGAGGTTGGTTCCAATCTTCTTTGTTAACCGGGTTGGCGATCAATGGACATGCCCCTTATAAAGAAGTTTTGACTCATGGTTTTGTGGTTGATGAAAAAGGTCTCAAAATGTCAAAATCAGGGACTAATGCGATTGCTCCTATGGGCGTTATTAACAAGTTGGGTGCAGATATATTAAGGTTGTGGGTTGGTTCGACTGATTATCGTTCAGAAATTACCGCATCGGATGAAATTCTTAAACGAACTGCCGATACTTATCGCCGTTTGAGAAATACTGCCCGTTTTTTCTTATCAAATCTGAACGGATTCGATCCGGCAACCGATATTGTTAGTGCTGAAAATATGTTGCCACTTGATCGTTGGGCGGTAGATTGCGCCTATAAAACCCAGCAGCAATTGAAGACGGCTTATAATGAATATAACTTTCTGGTAGCCACTCAAACCATGCATCATTTTTGCGCGATGGATATGGGGAGCTTTTATCTGGATATCATCAAAGATCGCCAGTACACCGCAAAGGCGGGATCCTTGGCGCACAAATCTTGTCAAACGGCGCTTTACCATATTATGCAATCAATCGTGCGTTGGTTTATGCCGGTGATGTCGTTTACCGCACAAGAACTTTGGCCGCATATTCCGGGCAATGATAAAGATACGATTTTCTGGGAAACCTGGTATGAAGGTTTATTTGCCAATGACGCCGATGCCAATATCGGTGATGAAGATTGGAAAACCATTGCTAAAGTTAAAAATGAAGTGAATCGTAAAATTGAAGATATGCGTAAAACCAGTGGTATTGGTTCTTCTTTAGAGGCCGAAGTGGTTTTATATGTCAGTGATAATATTGCCGATTGTTTAGAAAAATTGGAAGATGAATTACGTTTTGTCTTGATCACCTCGCAAGCAAAAGTGGTTCGCGGACAAGGTGGTGACGCTTCAGAATTAACTGGTTTAGGGATTGAAGTGAGCGCTTCAACTCATCAAAAGTGTGAGCGCTGCTGGCATCGCCGTGAAGATTTGGGTGTAGATGAAAAACATCCGGAGCTTTGTGGACGTTGCGTTGAAAATGTTGATGGTGAAGGTGAGGTTCGGCACTATGCATAAAACGCCTGTACTGGATACTGGGCTGCGTTGGTTATGGATAGCGGTGATCTTTTTTATCATCGATCAAATTACCAAACAGATAGCCGTTGATTATTTTGTTGTCGAAGGTGGCCGCTTTGAAGTGATGCCATTTTTTAATTTTACCCTGGCGTACAATAAAGGCGCGGCATTTTCATTTTTGGCTGATCAGGGGGGGTGGCAAGTTTTCTTTTTCGCGACGATTTCTACGGTGGTCAGTATTGGTTTACTTTATTGGCTGTACACTCTAAAGGCATCTAACAGATGGCTCAGCATTTCGCTTAGTTTGATTTTTAGCGGCGCGATGGGCAATTTATACGACCGAGTGACCTTGGGGCAAGTGGTTGATTTTATCGATTGGTATTATGGCAGTTATAACTTCCCGGCTTTTAATGTCGCTGATTCGGTTATTTTTCTTGGCGCTGCGATGATGCTCTATGATAGTTTTTTTCATCAGCAGGAAGATAACAAGACTCCATCAAAAAAAGAAACCGCCAGCAAATGACACAAATAATGAGCGATCCAGTTTTTATTCAAAAAGATAGCCGGGTGCTTGCCGATGTCACCATCAAATTAAAAGATGGG
>JAUUYO010000306.1 GCA_030590405.1 Kangiellaceae bacterium | reverse complement strand
TATATTTTATGGCACTACACTCCGAGGCGCGCAACCTAACCATCTGATTTTATTGGGTTTGTTTTTATGCCGAAATTCAAAATCAATGACTTAGCAGATCTTTAGCATGATTTTGTCGAAAGATGGGTTAGCAATGCAGGTCTCTGTGCCAGGATTAATAAAAATCAAATTGGTTGATTGTTCGGTGATAGCCGATAACAGATCAGCGTAACAGCCCTCAATCACCCAGCTTTCATTTTTGGTTATAAATTCTTTGATGTCTTTTATGCTGTCGTGTAATTTTCGACGTTGCGGCGGATTGGTCTTTTGCCATGCCAGAGAATCGAGGTCGAGATGAGCAAGTAAAAAGTTATCTACATATTTTTTGGCTAAGGTCGATTTACCGGAGCCTGAATTTCCGAAGATGATTATTTTTTTCATAGTTTACCTATTTTTAAAGCCAACGGTCCTTAACCATTCCATAGTGAAAATATCCCCACTGACCCACACGGCGAAATTTGGCGAAAGGAAACTTGGGTAATTGTTTGGAATAAAAAGGTATGTCTGGAATTTCGATTCCGGCCACTCTTTCGGCCAGCCGTTTGCCAGCTTGAACCGCAAAAGAAACGCCATTGCCACAATAACCCATGCTATAAAAAACATCGCCTTGCTGGTCGGCCTGGCAAATATGTGGCAGATCGTCCAATGAAACACTGATCCAGCCGGACCAGGAATAATCAAAATTAATTGAATTCAGTGGCGGAAAACTTTTTCGTAATATCTTTAATAAACGATTGGCAAAATAAGGATCGTCGGCATCTTTGCCGGAAATCGCACCACGTCCGCCAAACAAAATTCGATTGTCGGGTAATTTTCTAAAATAATATTTAAGCGCTCTGGTATCCATCACCACGTTATCGGTTAAAAAATTAGTTTCCGCTAGTTGAGATCCGCTTAAAGGTTCGCTCACAATGATTTGAGACAACACTGGAAGGGTTCGATTATCAACAGCAGCGTGAAACCCCTTTGGGGTATAACCATTGGTTGCAATGACGACTTTATCGGCAGTCACAATCCCGCTCGGTGTGTGCAAAATTTGTTTTTTCGACTCATTTTGTTGCCAGTTTGTGACTGGACTGCCAGGATGAATTTTTACTCCCGCTTGCCGAGCCAGTTGCTGGTATCCCCAGGCTAGTTTTAGCGGGTTAATACCGTAGCCATCAGAAAACCGGATAGCGCCAAAGGCATCCTGACTGTCAAAGTATTGTTTTTTGATTTGTTCTGCCGACAATATTTCAGTTGAATAACCAAACTCTTTTTCAAGTAGCTTTGATTGCTGGTAAAGCTTTTTTACCATGGATGCTTTATGCGCAACTCGGAGGTAACCTTTTGATTGAGGCTCACAATCGATGTCGGTCTGCTGGTGGATCCGATCAATCAGCTGATTAACCGTCTTAACACCTTGGCAAACTTCATTATAAATACCTCGGGCAGTTTCTTTCCCCCATTGCTTAATCATGCTTGAATAGGGCTTTCTTCCAGTGGATTTAAGGATAAAGCCTGCATTTCGGCCACTGCAACCCCATGCGGTTTGATTGGCTTCTAGAATATGTGATTTAATACCATGTTGTTCGGCAAGGTGTAAGGCGCAGGATAGCCCGGTATAACCACTGCCGATGATGGCTACATCCACGCTGATATCGGAGTTAATCGAGCCATCATCCATTGGAGCCGAACCAGAACTATCAGCCCAATAGCTTGCCGGATAAGGCTCTCCTCGTCCTGGAGTCTGATGCTTGAGGGGGTCGTACATGGGTTAGCTTAGCTACCTTTGATATTCTGGGATAAAGTTGCCTGATTATGGCAAAATAACCAGTCAGATGAAACTATTTATCAAATCCCCAAGTTTAATAGATTTTATGCAATAGGAAGCCAATGAGTAAAACATTAAAACTCGTTCCACTAGAACAAAAATATTTTGCAAGAGTGATCAAACTTGGTAATGATGTGCACGGTGATGCTTACCTGACCGAGGAAATCATCGACAAAATTTGTAAAAGAAGTCTTAAAGATGGCATCAATTGCAGTTTTGTGATGATCGATGTCAAAAAAAAGGGGTTAGATAGTGAAAAAGTGGTGGGCTTTCGTTTAACCTATGCGCCGACCAATTGGGTGATTGACCAATGGTGTTCGCCAGATTTATGGGATCTCCCGATTGAACAGCTTTGTTATTTTAAGAGTAGCACCGTTGACGCCGATTACCGATGTCATGGTATCGCCAAACAGATGTTGAGAGCCTCCATTAATGCGGCGAGCCAACAGGGCGCTAAAGGTGGTATTTGCCATACCTGGATGCAAAGCCCTGGTAATGCGGCTTATCTATACTTTATTAAATGTGGCGGACAACATCTTAAAACCTACCCCAATCGTTGGCTGGAAGACAGTTATGCCGGTTACCGTTGTATCATTTGTGGCGTGGATGAATATTGCCATTGCGATGCGGGTGAAATGATCCTGTATTTTGATCACGCCAAAGACTAAAAATCGAGAACAATAAAACATCGAGAATAATTATGGATAAATCATCAAAATCAAATCCGCAAGATAAAATTCCTGCTGGTAAAGTCGGATATACTTTAGACCTACAAACCTTTTTGCCCTATAGGATGTATCGACTGGCTGCTCAAATGTCACAAGCTGGTCATAAGTTATCCGATTTGTTATTGCAAACCGAGGTGGCCATTGGCGAGCGAGAATGGCGGATAATTTCGGTGCTAGGCTCTTACGGCGGATTAACCAATAGCCATGTCGCTGAAGCGTTAAGAACGGATGCTGCAACGGTGACTCGTGGTGTTAAAGTTCTTAAAGAATTAGATTTTGTGTCGACTCGCAATTCTAGAAAAGATCGACGAAAAGTACTAATTTATCTTACTCAGAAAGGTGCCGATTTTCATGATCTCATTACCCCTAAGCGGATTGAAACCGGCGATCAGATTGAAGCATGTTTTTCAAGCGAAGAAAAAGAACAGTTGCATTATCTTTTAAATAAACTCGACCGTCATTTGTATCATTTAGAAAATGAGCTTGAGGATGAATGGGAGTAATCCAATAATGACGTACTATCTATGAATATATACGGACACCGTTAAGCACTAACTGATACTCAAGTCTCATTATTGAAAGCAACAACTGGTAAAATCCCCGCCTTAGTCAGTGTAAGAAGGAAAATAAGGACATGTCAAAGCATGACGTATTCACAAATGGACGCAGCAACATT
>JAUUYO010000110.1 GCA_030590405.1 Kangiellaceae bacterium | reverse complement strand
CTGGACTTGTAAGTCTAAGACATTCAATACGAGTAGCCTCTGAAAACCCGGTTTATACTGGGTTTTTTATTGCCTGCTGGTTGATTTTCAGCTCGCCTCGAATCACTTGTCCACACATACTGGTCAATAGCTGACGCCATTGCCATGACAGATTCGAATTGGGCAATCAAACCTCCCAGACGACCTTTACCCACTTGCAGGTAGTCCAGTAGTTGATGTCATATAATTCGTTTAACGTTGGCATTGTGGGCAATAGGCCGTGGTTCGCTGACCAATAGTCACTTGCTTTAGTTTGGTTTGACACTTCAGGCAGGCTTGATTGCCGCGAGCATAAACATTCAAGGTTTGTTGAAAATAGCCCGGCTTGCCATCGGCCCCGGTAAAATCTTTTAAACTGCTACCACCCGCCTCGATCGCTCTGGCTAAAACCTGTTTGATGGTTAAAACCAACTTTTCAAGCCTCGCCAACGAAATTTTACAAGCCGCCCGGTTGGGATGTATGCCCGACAGAAAAAGTGATTCTTGTGCATAGATATTACCCACCCCAACCACAATATGATTGTTCATAATAAAAGACTTGATAGCGATCTTTCTGCCTTTTGCTTTGCTGTGCAAATAATGGGCGTTAAATTCATGTTCGAGTGGCTCGACACCCAATTTGGCCAACAACGAATGTTGCTCTCCCTGTTGATTAAGAATAACACTACCGAAGCGTCTTGGATCGTTAAAACGAATGGTCTTTCCGTTACCCAAACAGATATCAATGTGATCATGTTTTTTAAGCGTTAGCTGCTCGATAATCCTCAAACTCCCAGACATCCCCAGATGGATCATCAGACTGCCAATCTGGGTATCAAGTAACAGGTATTTCGCGCGGCGGCGTATATCAATGATCGTCTGTCCCGCGAGCTTTTTATCCAACAACTGATCGACTGGCCAACGTAACTTACTCTGCCGAACAATGACCCGACTTATCTTTTGTCCTTTGGCAAAGGGCGCGATCCCTCGGCAAGTGGTTTCAACTTCTGGTAGCTCTGGCATTAGTGCTGTTCTTCCGGGGTAGCTTTATCTGAGATAGTTTCATCCGAGACAGGCTGTTTTAGCAAGCGCTTTCGAAGCGTTTGCGCTGGGATCAGTTGCCTTACGATAAGATCTTTAATAACTAACTGTTGTCCGGTAGAAACAAAACTGATGACAATCGGTTGTTGGTGGTTTTGGTGGTTAACCACTTCAACTTTAGCAATTAACGGCTGCGCGCGCTTTGCAAAATACAATAACACGGTGGCAATTGGTGAATAGTTTGCTTGCTGGTGTTGATAAGAAGGTTCAACAGGCATCGCTAATACTTGTTGCCAAGCAGAAACCAGCTCTTCAACCTTCTTGGCTGATAACGAAGACACCGGTTTAACCGACCATTTTAACGCTGGTTGCGAGCTTTTTTCCAACGGCTGAAGGATTATTTGTTGCCCGCCAAAATCGATCCTGGTTAGCCGCAATGATTGTTGAGTGCTCTGTTCGATATGCGATTCATCCACCGCTTGATTCATAAAACGGCCAATCAACATAAATGCCAGAATTAAGCCAGATATCACAATGATGACAATATTTAACCATTGACTCTGGGTTATTCCTTTACTCATGAGAAAGTTCATTTTTATTATCCAGCAGCCCCGAATTGTTCTGCTGTCGCCGATTTTTAAGCGCCCGTAAACTCATAAAAAATAACAACAGCAGTGGCAATATTAGTGCAAACAACCATTGTAAAAGAAAATGCGTCCAGGGGTTCACCCGTATAAAACTGTCTTGACTGTTAGTTTTCAACTCTTCAAAATTTTGCGACGATAACCAGCTGATCATATTCAAAGAAAACTGCTGATTAGCATAATTGTTGATCGCCGCATCAGACAAGAAACTACTGTCTCCCACAACGATGATCCGTTGCCCATTGAGTTTATTTTTAATGCTATAGGCCAAATCAAAAGCCTGACGCTGTTCACCGGAGTCAGGATTAAATGCAAGCTCAATTTCTTCAGGGTTAAATTCATTCCAGACACCATTATGGGTTTGAATGATAGCGCGGTATTCATTGTGATCTTTTTGCTGTTGCTTAACAATTTTCAACCCAACGCTCCATGGAAAAGCCAGCAAACTATTGATCCCGGAATTGATTGGATGAGTGTCAAATTGATTAACAATCAAGATCGCGGGATGGGGTGTACCACTTTGGTAGCCTTGCCAGTCGATCAAGCTTCCCGAAACGGTGTTGATGGCTAACAAAGCTTGTAATTCGTCAGGCAAACGATCTTGCGCTTCCCGTAAGACTAAAAGATTACCGCCTCGATTGAGATAATCCATTAATGCGTTTAGCTCGCCCGGCAACCACTCTTTTTGACTATCGGCAATCACTAACACTTGAGTATTATTGCTAATAATTGGTTGCTTGCTGAGGTTTTGCATAGCGACCGGCCAGCCGAGTTGTTTTAATGATTGAAAGAAGCTACTGATATCCCGGCTGGATTGGCCAAAAGGCGATGGCTCACCATGCCCTTCAATAAAAGTAATCCATTGGTTGTTGCGAGTGGTCAATTGAATGATCACTCGTGACAATGATTCTTTTGCGCTTAGCTCAAAAGGATAACGGATACTTTGTTGCTGATCAGCTATTTTCACGGTCACAAATTGATCGATCAAGCTCGATTGATTGCCTAAGGATTGTCGGTTAGTGAAGGTTAAACTTACGTTCGGCTGGTATTGATGGATCACCCCAAAGGCCTGGCGGATTTCATCATGATTTTCCTCATCATCAATCACTGCGGTAATGATGATCGGCGCGTCTATTTTGGCTATTTGATTAACAAATTGCTCCTCCAACGAATTCAATTTTGCTCGACTGATATCCCATGCCTTATTATTTCCCAAGCTAGAGTAAAAAGGGTTTTGAGACAAAGGGGTTTGCAACAAAAAATGGCTGAATAATGCTAATACCGAAACAATGAGTAAGGTCAGTCCCCTACTAGTATTTGACAAGCGCAAACGCTGCACTATTAACAGCAATATTGAATAAAACAACAGCCCCCATAAAATAGAGCGAATAATTTCGCCAGGAATAATCAATCCATCGCGTAAGTGGATCAATACATCCAGATAAATAGACCATGACTGGGTGCTTAAATGGCTGCTTAAATGATTTCTCAAATACTCATCTAAACCGAACACTACTACCACCACGCTTAAGCTCAGCACTAATGCGGTTAAACTTTTCTTCAGCTGCAGGCTAACCGATAAAATCAACAAGCCAAAAAGCAGACCCCCAAACAACAATCCAGCAGCAGTACTAACGATTAACCAACCATCAATATCACTGAGCAAAAAATAGCAAAAACATACCAGAAAAAAATAACCTAAAGCGATCAAACTGAAAATAACCACCAGCAAAAAATTAACCCAAATTAACCCACTATTCGATAATGTCGAATGCAACAACAATCCCTGTTGCCCACATGAATAAGAGTAAGGAGTTAATTGCGAGGCCGCCATACTCATTAAAAATAATTGCGCCAGTAACACCAGTCCAGAAAGGGGTTTAATGATCTCATTAAAGACCGACAGTTGACTGATATTTTGAGCTTGTAAGTATAAAAAATTATGATAACTCAGAGTCGAAAAAATACCGATTGCAACAAACACTATCAGAATGGAAAATTGCAGATTTTTTCGTTTAAACAAATTAACTAACAGCTGGGAAATCAAAGAGTTCATTGACGCTCCCCTTCGGCTAAATCAGTATTGGAAGCGGTGTTAGCAACGCTCAGGTTAATTTCTCCGCTAGCTAGCAATCGAAACAGTGGCATGATGGCCTTTGCTTCCGGCAGACAAAATTCGACCAGCACTCCGGCTTGCTGCAAGTCATTTTGTAATTGCTGTAGGGGTTCGCTTTTTGAGCATTGAATTTGATAAACCTGAGGATAAATTTGATTGATTGATAATTCCAGATCGGAGGCTAAGGAGCCCAGCCTGGCATTCTCTCCTTTGCACACCAATAGGTAATCATTATGTTTATCGCTCTCAAAGTGATAAGCCACTTTTGATTGATGAAAAAGAATTATTTCATCAGCAACCTCAATCGCATGACTGACGTTATGGGTTGAAAAAACACATAACTCAAAATTCACTAAACCCTTGATATTTTGATTGAACCGGTCTTGTTCCAACGGGTCTAAACTCTGACAAGGCTCATCAAAAAACAGCCATTTTGGCTCAGCGATAAACACTTGTGCAATCGCCAATTTTTGCAGGTTTCCTTTTGATAGTGAACTCATCGGTTGTTCGAGGAGATTTTCGATAGCCCATTGCTGGCTGAGGGAGGTTATCTTGCTTTTTATCCTTTTAGAGTCAAGCCCTTTATAAAGCCCACACAGACTAAGATATTTTCGCCCACTCATTTCAGTCATCGCGAGCATGGTGTCAGCCTGATAACCGAGTGATTTTTTAAACAATAAATCCTGAGGATGCAGGTTTAAAGTGTGATTCGGGCGATCGGTGTGATAAATAATATCACCGCTATCTGGCTTAGATTCACCCACTAAAAGCCGAATGAAAGATGATTTACCGGCACCATTCAAACCTAGCAATGCAATTTTTTTGCCCTTTAATATACTTAGGTTCAGGCTGCTTATTGCGACGTTCTTACCTAACGATTTATCCAGATTTTTTATTTCCAGGCAACATTGGTTCATTAGCTAAAATAATGTCCTTCTGATTTAGGGCTGTTGATCTTTCATAGATCAACAACCCCTAGTTGAGGCTATAAGGTTCTAGTTCTGAGGAAACCACATAATGACCTTGTAATATCACTCGGCCAATGTAACGATTTTCACCAGTTGAAGTAAATTCAAATCGGTATTCCCGGATCATTTTCCAGCGGTTGGCCTTGTTTTTTCTAAAACCGATGCGATGCAGAACAACGCTGTGATCTAAAAACTGAACCTCCGCCTCTTTGCATCGCTTGACACTGGCTCTCAGCGCTAGTTGTTTGATTTTTTGCGAATACGACCAATACCAGCCAATAAAACCTAGTATTAACAGTGTGATCACTTTTGACACTGATGTTCTCCTCTATAACGCACTTCGCATCCACCCCGCCATCCCAGGACGTAAAAAGGCGGCTAATAAGCCGCCTTTCGTTTTAAAGCTATACCGATTTTTCGCTGCGATTATTTCTTTTTCATTTTAGTCACGGTCACCTGAGCGATACCGGCCTTTTTCACCGCATCAACCACACCAACCACAATGCCAGTCCGCGCTGACTCTGAAGTCATAACAATCACCGCCGCTTTAGGCTTTTTAGATAATGCCGCCGAAACTCTGGCCTCGACTTGAGCAACTTCAATTAGACTTGGTCCAATCGATACATCACCGGTATCACTGATGCGGATCACAATTGGTGAAGTGGGATTAGGTGGCGCTTCAGACTGATTATCATTGGGCCGATTAATTTCGATACCACTTTCCTTAATGAACGAAGTTGTCACGATAAAAAATATCAGCATGATAAATACGATATCCAGCATCGGAGTCATATCAACTTCGGTTTCGTCTTCTATTACGTGTCTATGTTTTCTGCTCATTTTCTATCCTGTTGTTCTTATAACTTGGCCAAACTTTAGAGTTGGTTGCCATCTCTATGAGAATTTTTATTTATTTTTGGAACGTATGATTGGGTTGTTCGAACCGCTTGCTTTTATTGTTATCAGGGTATTTGGGCTTACTATAACCTATTTTGGCTAACTATAACCATAGCGTGTACATAAGTCCAGACCTGAATGACAGATCAGATTGAATGATCTACCCCTCAAACCTCTGGCCGGTCAACTTTTCGTACTTCAAAACTAACACTTGTTGCGACTCCACATTGCTTTCGTCATGGGGAATACAGTCCACCGGGCAAACCAGTTGGCATTGCGGCTCATCGTAGTGCCCGACACATTCGGTGCACTTATCTTTATCGATTTCGTAAATTTCTTCACCCTGATAAATCGCTTCGTTTGGGCACTCCGGCTCGCAAACATCACAGTTAATACATTCATCGGTGATTATTAAGGACACGCAATTAATACTCTAAGCTCTTATTGGGAGCGGTATTGTACCTGATTGCCGGGATGGTTGAAACCTGACAGGCCGTCTGAATTCACCTCAGCGCACGCCGGAGAAACAGTGAAATAAGCTATTCGAGTTACTATGTCACGATTAAATGAACGACTGATAACTCGTTATCGTCCAATATTGAACGCTCCAATCATTAATTGTTCATTATCGGACATTAATGGAGCCAGAGGACGTTGAGCCAACCAATTATAACCAATTATAACCAATTGTTTTATAATGCTTTGTTCTGCATTTTCTCTTGTGGCACAGTTATTGATATACATCAAAACATCATTCACCATTTTTGGGCGATTATGGATCAACCATTATCAACAGCCAGGCTTTCTCAACAACGAAATAAAACCAGATTGAGGGTTGTCGCTGCATTATTAGCCATTGCGGCATTATTGTACGGGATCCATTGGCTGTTTACCCCGTCAGCTTATCGTACATCCTTGCGCACCGCTACAGTCGAGCTTGGTTCGATAACTGCAACCATCAACGCGGGCGGCATTGTGGTTCCTGCTAATGAAGAGACGCTCTCTAGTGAGATCAATTCTCGAATTATCAAAGTGTTAGCCCAACCCGGCCAGCACGTTAAGCCAGGCACACCAATATTGCAATTAGAAACCCGGGCGCTGGATCTGTCGATCGAAAATATCACAGAGAATATCGCGCTTAAACAAACCCAGATCCATGCGCGAGGATTAAGCTCTAAAAGAACCACCAACGAGATCAATAGCCGTCAACAATTATTAGAAGTCGAATTAGAGCGGCACTCAGTAAAAGCCGCCCGGCTAAAACAGCTGAGCTCAACCGGCGCCGCCGCCAAACACGATTTACTGGAAGCCGAGCTAGACGTTAAGCGGGCAAACATAGAGATCAAGCAACTGAAACAATCCGTTCAAGATATTCGCTCTACAGCGAATGCTGAAATTGATGGCCTGTTATTAGAAAAGTCGATTTTGAATAAATCGTTGACCGAACAACAACGTTTATTAGCCCATTCAATCATCAAAGCCAATCGAGCGGGTGTCTTAAGCTGGGTTAAAAATGAAGAAGGTGCCAGTGTGGCCATTGGAGAACCACTCGCTAAAGTTTCCGATAGTAAAAATTTTAGAATTGAAGCCAGCTTATCCGATTTTTATGCGCCACAGCTTAAGCCGGGAATGAGAGCAACAGTTGCGTACAATAAACTACGATTAAAAGGCGAATTGGAAACCTTATTGCCCACCATTGAAAATGGCGTGATGAAACTCATCGTTAGGTTAGATCAACCTGCTCATCCGCAGCTTCATCAGAATATTCGGGTTGATGTCGGGCTAATCACTGATGAAGCCAATCAAGTAAATACTTTAAGTAAAGGCCCGTTTATTAGTGGCAAAGGACTTCAGAAAATTTTTGTGATCCGCGATGGTATTGCGGTAAGAACTCAGGTGGAAGTTGGTCTGAGTAATAAAGACAGTTACCAGATTACGCACGGCGTTGATCCGGGTGATGAAGTAATCATCTCCGATGTTAGCCGTTATCTTCATTTAAAAGAATTTACAATTAACTAGATCATTAAAAAATAGAAACCTACAAAAAAGGATACAAGCATGTTGCATTTAACCAATATCAGCAAAACCTATCAGACCGACAAGATTGAAACAACCGCCTTGTCCAATATTGATTTATCGATCAAAAAGGGCGAATTCATTTCTGTGATGGGACCATCCGGTTGCGGTAAGAGTACCTTACTGAACATTATCGGATTACTCGATCAACCGAGCGACGGTCAGATAACTGTCGCAGGACAGCAAATTACTTCCTATAAGGATAAAGATATCACTCAGTTGCGAAACGAAAAGATTGGATTTATTTTTCAGAGCTTTCACCTTATTTCTGATTTAAGGGTGATCGACAATGTTGAATTGCCGTTACTCTATCGAAAAATTTCCGCAAAAAAACGCCGGCAGATGGCTTTAGAAGCACTCGAAAAAGTCGGTTTATCGGCGCGTACTCTTCATTATCCTAACCAGCTATCCGGCGGCCAGCAACAACGCGTCGCAGTGGCGCGCGCCATCGTCGGCAAACCAAAACTATTATTAGCCGATGAACCGACCGGTAATCTGGACAGTCATATGGGCGATGAGATCATGAAGATCATTGAATCACTTCACAAAAATCATGAAACGACTATTGTGATGGTGACTCATGATGAAGCCATGGCAAAACGTACCGAGCGGATTGTTCGGGTTTTTGACGGCCAACTAGTTCATTAGAACCAGTTAATTCATTAAAATAAGCAAAGGAAAATAGCCATGTTAAAAAATTATCTTATGACCGCCTGGAAAGTTTTTCAGCGGCGAAAGTTCTTTACCTTTATTAATTTGTTTGGGATCTGTATTACTTTAACCATAATTGTGGTGGCCACTCGTGTGGCTGATAATAACCTGTATCCGACAGGGCCTGAAAAAAACAATGAACATTTTCTGGTAATCAGCAAATTAACTTTAACTGACGATAAGCAACAAAATATTGACTCTTCTTACCCAGGCTTTAAGTTTATTAATGATTATGTATTACCGCTTAAGGCTCCTGAAATTATTTCTGTTTACACTAAAAGCAACACCATCTCGAGCTTTATTAAAGAGTTAAAAATCAAACAACAGCTACGCAGAACTGACGCTAATTATTGGAAGGTATTACAATTTGAATTTGTTCATGGCCAGAGCTTTGATCAACAACAATTTGATTTGGGTCATTCAGTAGCAGTGATCAATCAACACACGGCTTTGCAATATTTTGATCGTACCGATGTTGTCGGTGAACAGATTGACCTTCAAAACCAACGCTTCGAGATCATTGGGGTAGTAAAAAATGTCCCTCCAACAGAGTTAAATGCCCATTCTGATATTTGGGTGCCTTTCACGACCTTACCAACAACCGCGTATCGCCATCAAATGAGGGGGAATTTTCAAGCCATTCTTTATCATTCAAATCCTGAGCGTTTAAAAGACGCTCAACTGGAGTTTATCAATCGACTCAAACATGAATTTGTTAATGAAAACTCAGAGATGACAAAAGCTTTTAGTTATGCCGATAACAAGCTAGAAGAAATGGCGCGTGATTTTTTTGGTGAAGAAACAAGTTTTGAGACCCATATTCAAACCTTAATTATTTTTTCAATTTTGCTCTCACTGCTGTTTATGTTACTGCCCAGCATTAATATGGTTAACTTAAATATTAGCCGAATAATGGAGCGTTCATCAGAAATTGGGGTTCGTAAAGCTTTTGGCGCTTCAACGAGTCAACTGGTTTGGCAGTTTATTATTGAGAATATTTTGCTAACGCTTATCGGCGGAACAATGGCATTTTCACTCAGTATTTTTATTCTTAATGGGATCGAAATAAGTGGGCTTATTCCTTATGTAGAGTTCACGTTTAATTTTAGAGTTTTTGCGGTTAGCCTGCTGATGATCCTTATTTTTGCATTAGTTTCTGGTGTCTACCCTGCATTTAAAATGGCGCGACTCGATCCGGTCATTGCGCTTAAAAGAGGCTTATAACTCATGTTAGTCCATATATTTAAAACCATCTGGAATCGTAAACGATCCAATAGTTTGATCATCGCTGAAGTGGCTATTGCCTTTATGATCGTCTTCGCCATTGCTTCAGTTGCCATTCGCAGTTACAAACTTTATGTTGAGCCGTTAGGGTTTGAATACCACAATATGTGGAATATTACCTTTGGCGACTGGAACGGATCATGGCAGCAACAACGCGATCAGGCGCAGCTCAAACAGCTTATAAACCTGTTAGAACAACAACCACAAATCGAAACGGTTCAATTAATGAAAAACCCCACTTTCAGGCAATGGCGAGGAAGCTCTTCTTACGAAATAAACGGCAAGAAAATTCATTTTTTTCGCAACACTATGGATGATGGCGCGCCAGAAACCTTTGGGATGAACTTAATCAAAGGGCGTTGGTTTGGCCTGCAAGATAAAGGGCAAAGTTACGACCCTGTGATTGTTAATCGCCGCTTTGTTGAAAATTTTTATCCCGATGAAGAGCCTATCGGAACAAATATCGCGCCAAATGAAAAAGCGGAAGACAGTGATTTACGAGAGCGCCGAATTGTGGGTGTTTTTGAAGACTTCAGGCAAATGGGCGAGCTAAACGAGCTAACGCCCTATGTTATTTATCGATATGATAGAGATTATGGATATGGCAATGACCGTGGTGGCGAAATTCACAGCATCGAATTAAAAATGATACCGGGGATCACCGTTGCTTATGAAGAAAAGCTGATGCAATTGCTGAGTGGGGTTGCGCCCAATTGGGATTTTACCATTAGTAGTTGGGAAAAAAGTCGTGAAAATGCGCTTCAGGAAACATTTCTACCTTTACTATTGGCCGCAATCATCGGCGGCTTTTTAATCTTCATGGTCGCCATGGGCTTGTTTGGTGTTCTCTGGCAAAATGTCACCAGCCGTACTCAGGAAATCGGTTTAAGGCGCGCCTTAGGTGCAACTGCCAAAGGGATCCATTTGCAAGTGATTAGCGAACTACTGATTGTCACCTTGTTAGGGGTCGTAATAGCGTTAGTATTGTTAGTCCAGTTGCCTATTTTAGGGGTGTTTCAAGAGTTAAGCTGGTCATTATTCTGGTCAGGTCAAGCCGCCGCTATGTTGTTTATGCTGCTGTTATCTGTATCATGTGCCTATTATCCGGGGAAGTTAGCCACCGCGTTTTCGCCAGCGGAAGCGCTCCATTATGAATAGTGAGCAACTGGCTGCAACAAGCTGACAATATATTTCCTGATTAT
>JAUUYO010000104.1 GCA_030590405.1 Kangiellaceae bacterium | reverse complement strand
TTTTCAGATCTTCATTAAAAGTGTAACCAGAGCGTGAAAAAGATGCACCTATCGTCACACATTTTACGCAAGCGTTAAAGCGCTCTAATACTGATTTAGAAACTCTTGACATTAAACCATCAAATATCGAGGATAGAAATACTAAAGTCAGAACGTGTAGTCTTTTCTCCCCAGTGGGAACGTCAAGGCTTTTTTCGTTAGTTTTTCAGCTCTTGGAAAAAGTAACTCGTAGGCAAGCGGAGCGCTACGAAATGCTTTTGACTTTAAAAAGAAATTTACAATAAGTAGTTGCCATACATTGGCCGCTATTTTAACCAGCACCGGCAGCCGAAAATTAACTGTTGACTCCTGCCGGTGTCAAAAGCGTTTTTCGTCAACGGCAAAACTTTAACTTACAAATGAAGACAAATTTGTGGGGACACGTCTTTCTTTGCCACATATACAGGACAAATTTATGCACAAATTTATGGGGACACGTCTTTCTTTGCCACATATACAGTAGTGATGAACCCAGCCCGTCATCAGCAAACCATTTTTCATGATGAGGTTTTTTTAATAAGCTTATTAAAGCACTTAAATAAGTCAGCGATTAGTTTTTCTTCTCCAATAAGAAACTGACTTCTACCAACATCTCGACCCAAATGAACACGTACTCCCGCTCCACCGAAAACCGCCAGGGTCAAATCTTGCGGTGTGCACTGACAGGTAAGTCCGATATATCGTTAGGACAACCTTAATACTGCAATAGAGCGTGATATTTGGAATGATTTTTTGTTACTTAGAAAATAACTTGTTAAAGTTTTGGTTCTAGCCACTCCTTCATCCGTTAACCACACGGATTTTGTTTTATTGATTGGATCGTCAACAGGCCCCTTCTTGTGTAATCTATTCATCACATTAAAATTATGACCTTTTCAAGCTCTTTGGTGATCGTGAATCGTTAAGTACATTAAAGCTAAAACTGCATCATCGATTTTTTCTTCATCTATTTCCATTTTGAGATCCTTTAATATCTGTCGTTACCAATAGAAATATCCTTCTAACAAATTCTTTCACTAAACACCCGAACTTAAACTTAACTATTTATTCCTTTTTACTCACCCGAAAAGGAAAAACCTGCTGTTTTAACATCCCTATAGGCACATAGTCCCCAACCACACCATACTCTTCAGGCCACTCTTCTTGCTTAAGTACTGCTGTTCCTAAGAGATAATCGAGAAAAGAAAAGTGCGCTGCATAATTTCTATCAATCGCAGCTTTATCAGACGAATGATGCCAATGATGAAATTGAGGAGTGACAATTAAATACTTTAGCCAGCCAAATTTAACCTGTACGTTGGCATGATTAAACACCGCCTGCAAACCAACAATAATAACATACGCATCAAGCAGTTCTTTTGAAAAGCCTAACACAAAAATAGGCGTCAACACTAAACAACGAGTCACGATCAACTCAAGAATATGTTGCCTGGAACCGGCTAACCAATCCATGTTTTTTGCGCTATGGTGGACCGCATGAAATCGCCAGAACAACGGAATTTCATGATAAAAACGATGCGCTGTATATTGAAAAATATCGGCCACTAAAATAATAGTAAATAATTTCAATAGATAAGGCATGGCATTAATAAAGCTTTGCACTTCAGTAAATATTGCCCAACCAAACGCTTTGTGGACAAATTGGTTGGCCAATAACAACACAAATCCGACCGCCAAATGATTGACAAAAAAATGATTCAGATCGCCTTTCCATTCAGGCCTTAAGACTGCCTGGTTTTTATGATGAGGTAATAGTTTTTCAATAAAGATGAACACCAAAGTAGAACCGAGTAAGTCTAAAATAAACCAGTCCAAGCCTAAATACAGTACACTACTTTCATAGGCCTCAACTTCTATCTGATGACCACCTAGCGAAATCGAAGCAATCACAAAAAGCCATGCCACCGCGCCTAATCGTTTATTTTTATTACGTACAAAATTAAGCAAGCCCAGACTGCCCGACATAATTAAGGAAACGAACATTAACTGACGAAGAAAATCAGTATCGTAATTGACTCTAAGTTCGGGCGTCGTTAGATATTGTGGGAAATGAAACGCTAACACCCCAAGAAAGGATAATATTGCCAATAAACAGGCGATATAACCACTGATAGCGCCTTCACCAAATTGAAAACTATCGAGTTTGAAAATTCTATTTTTCATACAAATCCTTTACTGCAATCCCTTTTATTGATCGTTTAACTCAGTCAAATAACTAATCTTTCACATCCGGTTCAAAAAACAACCATTTAACCTGTGGATATTTTTCTTTAAATCTAGCTTCACAAAGATTAATATCTTCGATCATTTTTTTGGCTGAATCAGTTTCAGTCATCTTTGCTTTAATTGCAACCATCACGTCATCGCCCATTTGCAAAGATAACAAATTATATATTTGGGCAATTTCAGAATTTGAATTTAAGTGTTCTTCCATATCAGTTCGAATATGCGGCTCGACCCCTTGGCCGATCAATAAATCCTTTACTTCTTTTCCTAAAAAGAAAGCGATAAAAACTAAAAGTACCCCGATAACAATCGTGCCGATCGCATCGAATATTGGATCGCCAGTGACCATCGTTAATATTACAGCCAGCAGCGCAAAAACAAGGCCTGCAAGCGCGGCAATATCTTCACCAAAAATAACGAGTAGTTCACTCTGACGACTTTGTTTAAACCAGGTCATAAAACTCCGATTAAATCTGACTTTATTGACCTCCCTTATACAGCCCCATAAAGAAAAACCTTCAGCAATAATAGCAAAAATCAATACACCTATCGCGATCAATGGTGCCTGGATTGGCTGTGGGTGCTCTAGTTTATGGACACCTTCGTAAATGGCATAAACACCACCCAAAGAAAATAAAATCAATGCCACAATAAATGACCAGAAATAAATCGATTTACCATGACCAAGCGGGTGCTCCTGAGATGGCGGCATTTTTGAGTGCTTTAATCCCATCAACAATAGTAGCTGATTACTGCTATCCACCAGAGAATGGATAGCTTCCGCTAACATCGAGCCAGACTTGGTAATATAGGCTGCAACAAATTTGGCGATCGCGATTAAAAAATTCGCGGTCAGAGCAAACAATATTGATTTAGTAGAGTCAGCGCCATGGGACATAAAGAGATCCGTGATTAATTGAGTTATTTCGCAAGTTTATCACGGATAAAGGAAATTAGTTCACTCTCAGGCTTGATTATTGATTGGGCATCGAACGAATATTAATGTCTTGCTGCGGAAAGGGAATTTCAATCTTTTCTTCTAAAAATTTGTTATAAACCGCTTCATTGAGTGAATCACTGACCCTGCCACGTAGAACAGGCTCAGACACCCAGCAAAGTAATTCAAAATTAAGTCCCGAATCACCAAAGGTTCTAAATCGAACTCTGGGGGCGGGATTTTTTTCGATATTGGTTGCACCATTAGCAACGCTAAGCAAAGCATCACGAACTCTGCTAACACTCTCGCCATAGGCAGCCGAAACTTGAATGCGCAAGCGATATTTTTTATGCGGACCTGCGGTCTCATTGGTTATTTTAGTATTCCCCATGATCGCATTAGGAATAGTAATTTCAACATCCGAGCGAGTTAAGATCCTGGTGCTACGAATTCCGATATGAGTCACTTCACCTCGTTCGCCGCTATCGAGAACAATAAAATCTCCCAATTTATACGGACTGTCGGCAAGAATAAAAACTCCGGCAAATAAATTGGCCAGGGTGTCTTTGGCGGCAAAGCTGAGAGCCAAACCCAAGATACCAGCCGATGCGACCCAGGCGGATATATTGATATCCCAGGCGATCAAAATAAAATAAACCGCCATGGCATAAAAAACAATCGTAGCCAAATTATCGAATAATGGCAGCGTGTGTTTTTGTATGATTTTAACTTTGCTTTTACTAGTACTTAAGTATTTAAGAAGGTAATGAGAGCTATTAATGACAAACCGTAACCAGTAAAAAACAACCAGGGTTAATAAAATAGAATCGATCAATTCCAATTGTTCAGAAAATTGCTGGGATCGCGCAATCGCCAGCCGAACGCCGATGATCAGAATGCTTATTCGAACCGGTCGTTTGATCGCTTCCAGGATGTGATCGTCAACCGGATTATCAGTTCTTTTTGTACCATGGACTTGAATACGGTGAATAATCAATTTAGCAAAACTTGCCACCAACGCGCTAAAAAGAAAAATGAGAGAAGCTTGAATGATCCGGTTATCAGAAATAACCGGTAAGTATTCTTGAAAGACTTGTTGCATCCATTCCATTATAAAATCACTTGACGGCTAACTGAGGCTGGCAAAGGCTGACAAACAATATTGATAAATACTGTCTGGCATCAGACCAAACATTAATAATAAAAGACAGTTGACACTTAAAGCTATTTTTAAAGAGCGGCTAGTGGAAACATTGGGGCTTTCGGTTGCATCAACAAAAAACATTTCTTTGATTACTTTTAAATAATACACCAGACCGACCACCGAAAAAGCAATCGCGACAACCGCCTCAAAGACATATCCGTTTGTAACCAGAATACGGAAAATTTCAAGTTTTGGCCAAAAACCAATACACGGCGGGATCCCCGCCATGGAAATCATCACTAAACTAAACATCAATGCATACCAGGGATGATACCGGCCCATGCCACGTAGATCAGAAATCTGCTGGTAATCTTTTTGCTCGCTACTCATAAAAATAATGATGCCGAAACCAGCTAAGGTCATTAACGCGTAAACGATTATATAAAACATTGATGCGGCAAAAGCCTGATCCGTGCCAACCGACACGCCCAACAAAAAATAACCTATATGTGCAATCGCAGAATAAGACAACATACGTTTTAAATTGCTTTGAACTAATGCAATGATATTCCCAAGCACCACCGATAACATCGCGACAATCATGATCATCGACGCCCAATCGGCAGTATTGTTGCCAAAAGCCCCTTCGAGAATTCGAAACGCCATACCAAACGCCGCTATTTTAGGCACGCTGGATATATAGGCAGTAATTGAACTCGGCGATCCATGATAAATGTCTGGCAACCACATATGAAAGGGGGCCGCACCAAACTTAAAGGCAATACCCACTACAATAAAAACAAGTCCAAACTTAATCATTAAACTGGAATCATTATTGGCCAGATATTGATTGATATCGGCAATCAAAATACTGCCGCTCATGCCATAAACTAATGAAATCCCATAAAGTAAAAATCCAGAAGCAAGACCGCCCATCACAAAGTATTTAACCGCTGCTTCCGAAGCAGCATTAGAATCCCTTTGCAGAGAAACCAGCGCATACAATGACAAGGATAATAATTCTAAACCGAGATAAATCACTAACAAACTTCCGCTAGAGACCATGATCATCATACCTAACACAGAAAAAAGCGTGAGCAGATAATATTCTCCGCGCATTAAATTACGTTCTCTTATAAATGGCCTGGCATAAAGAAGCGAGATAAACGCAGTAACATAAATGGCTAACTTTAACACTGTGCCAAATTGATCCAATACCCAATGACCACTGTAAGCCACTTCTCTGGCAACACCTAAATTTTGCACGCCTATAATAAAAAGAACGACGAAGGATATCTGAGTTAACATAAAAGTTAGCTTGCGTTCTTTATCTCGCTGAAATAGATCGACAATCATGATGATACACAAGGCAACCAACAGGAATATCTCAGATGAGATAATTGAAAAGTTCACTGGATCAGTCATTAGGAACACATTCCTTCGGGAGTTAGTTTTGAAACTAAATTACAATCAATTAAATGCTGTACACTCGGCGCCATAATATCAAGCAGTGGAGCTGGCCAAAGTCCAAAAAGCATTACCATAACGGCTAATACAATAAACACGATTGTCTCTCTCATGGTCAAATCTTCAAGGGCCGCTACTTTTTCATTGGCCACATCACCAAACATCACACGCTTGTACATCCACAGAGTATAAGCCGCCGCCAGGATAAGAGTTAATCCACTGACCGCCGCTATCCAGAAACTAACTTGAAAACTGGACAAAATTACCATGAATTCGCCGACAAAACCTGAAGTCCCAGGAAGCCCGGAATTGGCCATCGCAAAAATCATAAAAAATAGAGCAAACTGCGGCATTTTGTTGACTACCCCGCCGTAATCTTTGATTTCTCGGCTATGCATTCTGTCGTACAAAACACCAATAGAAAGAAACAGTGCTCCGGAAATAAAGCCATGGGAAATCATTTGGATCAGTGCGCCCTGAATCCCCATAACTGCTGCATCGAGATGATTATCTGCGATCAACGCAAAACTGATAAACAGTCCCAGAGTCACAAACCCCATATGGGCGATGGATGAATAGGCAATTAACTTTTTCATATCGCTTTGCGCCAACGCAACAAAGCCGATATAAGCCACCGCAATCAATGAAAGCACAATCATCATATTAGCCATTTCTAAAGATGCATCGGGAACAATCGGCAACATAAACCGAAGAAAACCGTAAGTTCCCATCTTCAGCATAATCGCTGCCAGGATCACAGAACCACCGGTTGGTGCTTGCACATGTGCATCGGGCAGCCAGGTATGCACAGGCCACATCGGTACTTTGATTGCGAAGGCTATTAGAAAGGCAAAAAACAACAATAGTTGAACCTCAGCATCTATCACCATACTGTGCATATTAAAAATATTAAAACTATCTGCCTGATTGCCCAGATAAATTAACGCAATCAGCAAAAACACCGAACCAAAAAAGGTATAAATAAAGAACTTTAAAGTAGCATAAATTCGATTCGGCCCCCCCCAGATACCAATAATTAAAAACATTGGGATCAACATAGCTTCCCACATCACATAAAACAAAATCGCATCGGTGGCAGCAAAAACCCCGTTCATTAAACCGCACATCACCAAAAAAGCAGCTAAATAGTGTGAGGCCCGGAGTTTAATATTATTCCAGCTGGATATAATTACAATTAAAGTCATCAAAGAAGTCAGTACAATCAAAGGCAAGGAAATGCCATCAACCGCCAAAGAATAACGGATACTTAAGGAGTCGATCCAACTCTTATCTTCAACAAATTGCAGATAATAACGACTAGAGTCAAATTCATTTAACGCCCACAAGCTCAAAACAAAAGTCACAGCAGCTGTTATTAAAGCGATCCATTGAGTCAGTTGTTTATACTTCTGGCCGGAACCAAAGATGATCACACCCGCGCCGATAATCGGCAACCAGATCAATAAACTGAGGATAGGTAAATTTTCTAACATTATTTTTTTTAAACCTGTTTAAAGAAGAACCATTCTTAAATATAAATTTCTATCCGTTACGAACAGATTGTTTCTCTTGTAGATTGGCACTGAGGGAAAGCTTGCCCCGTGAAACGCAGTGGGCACAAAGTCCAATACCCAACCGTCCACAAAAAACCAAAATATCCTGTTGGGCATCATTGCGTTCCGTACCAACCTACATGACCATAAATTAGAGTTGCAATGTATTATCCGTTTAACGTTCGCCAATATAACCAACCTAAAAACCCAAGCAAACCAAACACCATCACAAAAACATAGTGATATAAATAACCAGTTTGCATTTTTCGCATTTGAGCTGAAAGACCTGTGAATAATCGTGCGGTGCCGTTTACCATAACACCATCGATGATAGCCATGTCGATCCATTTCCAAAATCGATTTCCCAGGCCAACACCACCAGCAGAAAAATAATTGATATAAATTTTATCAAAGTAATAATTGTTTTCTAGTACATGATTAATCGGACCTAATGCTTTCTTAAGCTTGCTCGCCCAGTCAGGTTTCTTAACCACAAAGATGTAAGCCGTCAGAACTCCAGCCATAGCTAACCAAAAAGGGAGTGTTTTATATGCATCTAAGGCTAAATAAAGCGGATGCTGATTATGTTCAACCATCGATGCATCCATGCTATGACTAGTGAGTACTTGTATCGCTCCATCAAAGTATTCACCTGACATGATCGATGGCGCTAAAAAATAACCTATAAATATAGAAGGGATCGCTAATAAAACCAGAGGAACCCAAATGACTGGGGGTGATTCTTTTAAGTGAGATTTTGTTTTCTCATCCATTCGTTCTTCAGTATGAAAAACCATAAAGATTAACCTAAAACTATAAAGCGCGGTAAAAAACACACCAATCAACACACAAATATAGGCATAAGTAGATGCAGTCAATTTGGAAAAATGCTCCACTTCGATAATCGCTTCTTTGGAATAAAATCCGGAAAAGAATGGCGTGCCAATTAACGCTAACGAGCCTATCAGCATCGTCCAATAAGTAATCTTCATATATTTCTTCAAATTACCCATTTTACGAATATCCTGCTCGTGATGCATGGCGATAATCACCGAACCAGCGCCAAGGAATAACAAGGCTTTGAAGAATGCATGAGTCACCAGGTGGAAAATAGCAACTGAATAGGCTGACGCGCCAAGCGCTACAACCATATAACCTAACTGTGAAAGCGTGGAATAAGCAATAATTCGTTTAATATCATTTTGAATAACGCCAAGGAAGCCCATAAATAGTGCAGTGGTTCCACCAATTACCATAATAAAATTAAGCGCGATTTCAGACTGTTCAAATATCGGCGACATTCTTGCCACCATAAAGACCCCGGCGGTGACCATAGTTGCCGCATGAATTAAGGCTGAAATGGGGGTTGGGCCTTCCATTGAATCAGGTAGCCAGACATGCAGCGGCACTTGCGCCGATTTACCCATTGCACCAATAAATAATCCAATACAAATAAAGGTGGTTGCCGACCAGAAAATTTCGTCGGATACCGGGATCAATAAATCCGTATACCCTTCATTAATTTGCTTAAATACTTCGGCATAATCGAGCGTGCCAAATACCATATACACGCCAGCGATCCCTAAAAGAAACCCGAAGTCACCAACACGGTTAACCAGAAAGGCTTTTAGATTTGCAAAAATGGCGGTCGGTTTTTTGTACCAGAAGCCAATCAATAAATAAGAGACTAATCCAACAGCTTCCCAACCGAAAAATAATTGCAGGAAGTTATTCGACATCACCAAGGTTAACATCGCAAAGGTAAACAAAGAGATATAAGCAAAGAATCGCTGATAACCTGGATCGTCTTTCATATAACCGATGGTATAAATATGCACCATCAGTGAAACAAAAGTCACCACGGCCATCATAGTCGCGGTTAAGTCATCAATCATAAAACCGACATTCAGACTGAGGCCACCTAACTGCGCCCAGGTATAAAGGTTGTAATTTAACGGTTGCACTTCATCAAACAATTGTCCGATGGCGATATTGATCGATAAAAAGCAGGAAATCGCCACACTTAAAGTAGTGATCCAATGCGCCCAATGGCGAGGCATTTTGCCGCCAACAAAGCCGGTCGCTAATGCAGCGATAAGCGGTAATAATACGATAGCGAGTAATTGATTTTGCATAATAAAGCTTAGCTATCCTTTTAACTGGTTAAGTTTTTCGACATCAATCGTCGCCCTGTTTCTAAACAAAACAACAATGATGGCAAGCCCAATGGCCGCTTCCGCAGCAGCAACTGTCAATATAAAGAAAACGAATACTTGTCCGGCAGGGTCTTGTAAGAAATGTGAAAAAGCAATGAAGTTAGTATTGACTGCCAATAACATCAGTTCTATGCACATTAATAATGTGATGACATTTTTTCGGTTGATAATGATCCCAGCCACACTGATCGCAAATAAAATTGCGCTTAAGAGAAGGTAGTCAGACAATTCGATCATTTTTCTTCTCCTACTTTTTCTGTTATTTTATCTTCAACCGCTTCATTATCTTCAACCACTTCATTATCTTCAACCGTTTCATTATTTTCAATGGCTTCTTCAGAGACCACTGCATCCATCGATACAATTTTCAAACGATTCTTTTTATTGGCCGCCAATTGCTTACTGATCACTTGCGCTTTGCGATGTTTGCGACCACGGAAGGTCAAAGCAATCGCAGAAATAATAGCCACCAACAAAATAACCGCAGCGGTTTCAAAAGCAATAAAATAATCGGTATAAAGAATTCTGCCTAATTCTTTAATATTGGAATAACTGGCATCACGCGGTGCAGGCGCAGCATAGTTTTCTGCGCTAAATTCACCATGAGTAATAAAGAAATACAGCAGAGCAAAAAAACCAAATGAGATAATCACCGCAAACGGTAATTTTTTAACAAACCCCTGACGGAGCGCGGCATAATCAATATCCATCATCATCACCACAAACAGCAGCAACACCATCACCGCACCGACATACACCACTATCAAGCTTAGCGCTAAAAATTCCGCCTCCAACAATAACCAGACGGCCGACATGGATGCAAAAGTCAGTACTAAAAATAACGCTGCTTTGACGGAGTTTTTACTCGTGATCACCATCAAGGCTGAAAAAATCACCCAGGCGGCAAAAGAATAAAAAACAATAACTTGAAAACTCATTTAGATGTTTCTCTAATTTGTTAATTTATATTTAGTAACTATTTCGCTCAAAACATACTGTCATTGCGAGGAACTTGCGAGACGGCAATCTCCAACTGTCGAGCACAATGTTAAGGACTTTAACATCACTCTGTATTTAGGAGAAAGCTTGCCCCGTGAAACGTTGTGGGTATTGCCAAGTCGTAGCCAAAGCACTTCATGGGGTAGTCTCTACCTCCTCGCAATGACACAAAACCTTTACTACCCGCAGCCTTTAATATTTGTCCTACCGATATTTAGCATCAGCGGCAATATCTTCTGCCAGCTGTTGCTCGTGTACTCTTCCAATTTCTAATAATTTTTCTTTGGTCATAATTTGTGCGCCTTTCTCTTCAAAGTGATAGTCAAACACACGGGTTTCAACAATTGAATCGACAGGACAGGACTCTTCACAAAACCCACAAAAAATACACTTGAATAAATCGATTTCATATTTGGTGGTTCGTCTGGAGCCATCACTTTCTCGAACTCCCGCTTCGATAGTAATTGCCGCAGCAGGACACACCGCTTCACATAGTTTGCAGGCGATACAACGCTCTTCACCATTGGGGTAACTCCGCAAAGCATGTAACCCACGAAACCTTGGCGATTGCGGGGTTTTTTCCTCCGGATATTGAATCGTCACTTTACGGCTAAACATATGACGACCGGTCACCATTAAGCCCTTGAGTAACTCA
>JAUUYO010000211.1 GCA_030590405.1 Kangiellaceae bacterium | reverse complement strand
GTTAATCTGTTTATAATCTGTTTTTATGGTCTATAATCAATAGCTTAGTTCGTATTATATTGAAATAAATAGAATGAGTTGCCTACGTATTCATTAATTGATATTTGATTTTATAGGCAAGTTCAGATTATTCTCTTTGCTTTGAGCTCGGCAGGCACACACATTGGAAGACTCAACACACTTATTCTATCAAGCGGGCACCCTGATGTTGGTGGGCATGGGCTTTGTTTTCGGATTCTTGAGCCTGTTAATTATTGTTATCAATACAATGATTGCACCTTTAGCATCAAGATATCCGGATAATGTACCACAAGTAAAACCGGTCAAACCTGCCAGTACTGCATCGTCTGATCATCCGAGTTCGGTGGTCGCGGCCATTTCTGCAGCGGTTAGTCGTTACCGTAAAGAGCATCCAATCAATAAAAACCATTAATCGATTTTCCAAGGATTAGCCCTATGTCCAGAACAGACATGTCCAAGTCAGATATTTCAAATTCAGACATTTCAAATTCAGACATTTCAAATTCAGACTCTGCCAAGCCGCTCGGTATTACAGAACTCGTTTTAAGAGACGCTCACCAGTCGATATTGGCAACCCGTATGCGTTTGGAAGATATGTTACCGATCGCGCCACTATTAGACGAAGTCGGCTTTTGGTCGATCGAATCCTGGGGTGGGGCAACCTTTGATTCTTGTATTCGTTATTTAGGTGAAGATCCCTGGGAGCGTATTCGCGCACTCAAAAAAGCCATGCCAAAAACCAGGCAGCAAATGCTGTTTCGTGGGCAAAATATTTTAGGTTATCGCCATTATGCCGATGATCTGGTAGAAAAATTTGTCGAAAGAGCTCATGTTAATGGGGTGGATGTTTTCCGAATTTTTGACGCGATGAATGACGTGCGCAATATGCAAAGTGCGATCAAAGCAGCAATTAAGGTCGGTGGTCATGCTCAGGGGACTTTAAGTTATACCGTGAGCCCGGTACATCATCTTGAAGGGTGGTTGACTATGGCCAAACAGCTTGAAGATCTGGGAGCGGATTCGCTTTGTATAAAAGATATGGCGGGATTATTAAAACCTTATGCTGCAGCTGAACTTGTTTCAAAACTCAAAGAGACGGTATCGCTGCCAATCGCGCTACATTGTCATGCCACCACCGGACTAAGTGTCGCCACTCATATGAAAGCCATCGACGCTGATATTGACGTTATTGATACCGCCATTTCTTCCATGAGCATGACTTATGGCCATTCAGCCACAGAAACTATCGTATCAATTGTTGAAGATACCCCGCGCGATACCGGTCTTGATCTAAACAAATTAGCCGAAGTAGCCACTTATTTTCGTGAGGTCAGAGAAAAATACGCTCAATTTGAAGGCAGCTTAAAAGGCATCGATGCCCGTATTTTAATTGCGCAAGTTCCAGGCGGCATGCTAACCAATATGGAAAGCCAGTTAAAAGAACAAGGCGCTTCTGACAAGTTAGATGAAGTATTGACTGAAATCCCTAAAGTCCGAAAAGATCTTGGTTATATTCCACTGGTCACGCCCACCTCTCAAATTGTCGGTACTCAGGCGGTTTTAAATGTCCTGACGGGTGAACGGTATAAGTCCATCACTAAAGAAACCGCAGGCGTGTTAAAAGGTGAATACGGCAAAACTGCTGCGCCGGTCGATTTTGAACTTCAACAAAAAGTGTTGGACGGCGCAGAAGCAATCGTTTGTCGACCTGCTGATCTACTTGCACCGGAGGTGGACAGCCTTACTGAAGAGCTGGCCGAGTTAGCTAAACAGAAAAACATTATCCTCGCTGATGAAATCATTGATGATGTTCTAACTTATGCATTATTTCCCCAAATTGGTTTAAAATTTTTAGAAAATAGAAACAACCCAGACGCATTTGAGCCTAAGCCACAAAAGTCTGATGGCAGTACCAATCAGGCCACTAGTGTTCAAAGTAACGCTTCAATGACAATTGAAAATTATTCGGTCAAAGTGGATGGCAAAGTTTATGAGGTGGTGGTTGGCCCCTCGGGAGAAATTGATAATATCTCTGATAACCAGGCGGAAAAATCCACAGCGCCGAGTGCCTCAGAAGATACATTAGATGCACCATTGGCGGGTAATATTTTTAAGCTCAATATTAACCTGGGTGATGAAGTGGCGGCTGGTGAAGTTGTGATCATTATGGAAGCAATGAAAATGGAAACGGAAATTCGAGCGGTTAAAGCGGGTAAAGTCACCGCCATTCATATTAAAGAAGGTGATGCTGTTCGGGTGGGTGAAGCATTATTGAGTTTGGGCTAACGGCATTATGGAATTACTAAACACATTATGGTTATCGACCGGACTGGCTAACTTTGAATTTGGCCAGGTGATAATGATGCTAGTCGGTAGCGGATTACTTTATTTAGCGATCGTCAAAAATTTTGAACCGCTGTTGCTGGTGCCGATGGGCTTTGGCGCGATCCTGACTAATATTCCCATCGCTGGATTTTCCGACGCTGGTGGACTACTCCATTATGTTTATTACGCGGGAATTGATACCGGCGTCTTTCCATTGATTATTTTTATGGGGGTCGGCGCAATGACCGATTTTGGCGCGTTGATCGCCAACCCTAAAATGTTGTTATTAGGTGCGGCGGCGCAATTTGGCATTTTTGCCACTTTGTTTGGTGCCATCGCGCTTAACGCCGTTCCTGGAATTGAGTTTTCCATTCAAGATGCTTCCGCGATTGCCATCATAGGCGGCGCAGATGGACCAACAGCGATATTTCTGGCATCTAAATTAGCCCCGGAATTACTCGGTGCGATCGCGGTGGCGGCTTATTCTTATATGGCGTTAGTGCCAATTATTCAGCCGCCGATCATGCGCGCTTTAACGACCGAAAAAGAACGAAGGATTGAGATGGCGCAGCTGCGGCATGTCACCAAAATTGAAAAGGTTATTTTTCCATTGACGGTTTTGCTTCTGACCATTTTTTTCTTGCCCACCGCAACGCCATTAGTTGGGATGTTTTGTTTCGGTAATTTAATGCGCGAGTCAGGAGTAGTTGAGCGGTTGAGTTCCACTTCACAAAATGAGCTGATCAATATCGTCACGATTTTTTTAGGCCTAGGAGTCGGTTCAAAGCTCAGCGCCGATCAATTTTTAAATGTGGAAACTTTAGGCATTTTAGCGCTTGGCGCGATCGCATTTTCAATCGGTACGGCGACTGGCGTTTTGATGGCAAAAATAATGAATAAACTATCTAAAGATCCCATCAATCCATTGATTGGAGCCGCAGGTGTATCAGCGGTGCCGATGGCCGCTCGGGTGGCTAACAAACTAGGGTTAGAAGCTAATCCGCATAACTTTTTGTTAATGCACGCGATGGGTCCCAATGTCGCCGGGGTGTTAGGGTCGGCGGTGGCGGCAGGGATACTACTGGCATTGGTTGGTTAATGCTTTAAGCCACTTCTGGCAATAAAAATCATCTGGTTCGAATTGATTAATAAAAGAATGAGCAGAAAAAAACAATTTATCGCTGGTGCTATTTGCCCCCAATGTTCCGAAATGGATTCATTAGTGCTGTATGCGGATGACCAAAGTGTCGCTTGTGTGAGCTGTGGTTTTACCAAGTCCAGTGAGCAGCGCGATCAGGAAACGAAACAAGCTGAACCAAAGAAGTCAGATGCCAATAAAGCACCATCTGCCAAGCACCAGCGAGCTGCGTCATTTAAAAATTCCGAGCAGATCAATATCACTAATTTGGATGATTAATTGATGAGTGTCGATGAGTTACAACAAATTAAAAATATTGTTGTGCTAATGGCGATGCAGGAAGAAGCCAACCCAATGATTAACAGCTTGAGATTAATCGAAAATCAGACTGTTTTGTCTTCACAACTCCCATTCAAGTGCTTTCAAACAAAACTCACCAAAAGCCATTTAACAATTATCACCAGTGGAATTGATCATAGGCACCAGGTTGATAATATTGGCTGTGAAGCTGCGACTTTAATGGCTTATGAAAGTATCAAACAACTTAATCCGGATATTATTATCAGTGCAGGCACTGCTGGCGGTTTTTCTGAACAAGGGGCGATGATTGGTAGCGTTTATGCGAGTCGAAACTATTTTGTTTTTCATGATCGCATCGTACCGTTGGCAGGGTTTAAAGAGTCAGCCGTTGGAAAGTTTCCCGCTGCAAATATCGATAAAATGACGAAAGATCTCAATATGCCAACAGGGGTCATTTCAACCGGTTCATCGCTGGAAAAAAACTCCAAAGAGCATTTTATTTTAGATGAACATGCAGCAGTTGCCAAAGAAATGGAAGCCGCAGCGATCGCCTGGGTCGCGATGCTTCATGAAATACCGATGTTTGCGATTAAATCGATCACCAACCTGGTTGATCAACAGAATCAGTCAGAAAAAGAATTCATCAAGAATTTTGACTATTCGGCGAAATGTCTGCATGATAAATTGATAGAAGTTATTGACTATTTGCAGGGGAAAAAAATTAGTGAGCTGGCGTAGAATGAGTGATAAGCCATAAAAAATTTAATAATTGCAAGTAGTTTGATAGGCTATCACCGAGCCTACGGAAAGCCGTTCAACTGATTAGATATTCCGAAAAATTTCAGGAGAATAATAACAATGATAAAAACCAGTGCCGATTTTTTTAGCCGCATTATGTAACGGTGGCTCCCCGATGCTTTTCTAATTGCAGTTATTCTCACCGCGATCGTTTTTCTCTGCGGACTGATCTTTGAAAACCAATCGGTGGAGCAAATGGCTGAGCATTGGGGTAATGGCTTCTGGAAGCTATTGAGCTTTTCCATGCAAATGGTGCTTATTCTGGTATTGGCCAGTATTCTCGCCATGAGCAAGTCGGTTAAGTTATTTTTAAAATCGATTGCTAAACTCGCCAGGACACCGGCGCAAGCTATCGTGCTGGTCACATTGATTTCGATGTTAGCCGCCTGGGTCAATTGGGGTTTTGGACTAGTGGTTGGCGTTCAATCGTTAAAAATATCCATTTTCCATTACTGATCGCTGCTGCCTACAGTGGCATACTAATTTGGCATAGCGGTTTATCAGGCTCGATGCCACTCAATTGAGCCCCGCTGAAAAATTGAAGCACTTATTCAGGCTTTTTCAAACTTAGGCAACAAGTTAGCCTCCACCAAATCATCGGTGCCTTTAGCTAATACCAAAGCCTGTTTGGGCTTTGTTGGATGAACCACAAATTCTAGTCCTTGCCGATAACATTCAGCCGCATGGTCGTCATCTTCCAATTGTTGAAGTGTTCTGGCCATCATAAAATAACACTCGGCAGAGGGTTCCAGCCTTAAACTTCTCTCCAAATAAAATCTTGCCTTACCCCAGAGCGATAGCTCAAAAGCGATTTTGCCAAGCGCCAGGTAAACGCTATTGGGTGCCTGCGGATTATTATTCAGCCAGTTTTCAAGGAAACTAAATTGCTTATTACCGCTACTACTTTTTATTTTTCCGTAGAGACTGATCACATCCGCACCTGGCTGTTTTTTGAACAAAGGTTTAATCCATTTTTCAGCTTCATCCATCTGTTCAAACTTTATTAATAAAGTGGCGTAAAAGAGGATGTTATGTTTTATTTTTCGACTCGCTGAAGGTAAGTTTAACCAGGTATCTTTGAGTGATTCTAATTCGCCTTTTTTGGCTTCACTTTTTAAAAGACATCGCACATTATCGGATTCAATTTTGAGCAATTCTTCAGAGCTAAAAATGTTTTGCTTTTTAAGTGCGGGTTGTAGCTCAATGATCGCCTGACAATCTTGAAGCTTTTGATAGGTTATAGAAAGTAGTTTTAAAATGTAGGGATGGTTTGGCTGTTT
>JAUUYO010000246.1 GCA_030590405.1 Kangiellaceae bacterium | reverse complement strand
TATGTCGAAGGTTCGCTTTAGCGGGTTAATTCCCGCTATGCTTATTTAAAGTGCTGTTGTCACGCTATGCTGTCGTAAGCTCACATCTTTTATCAATCGCTATTTCGTTTCTCTTATTGCCGCAGCTAGCTTTGCTACATTAATAGGTTGTGGCGGAAAGCTGGACGATGGCAATGTGGTCATCGATGATAACAGCATTAACTGGTCTCAAGGTGTTTTTGAAGATGAAAATCAGTTCAAAAATGCCTGCGAAACTCCCAGAAGCGGCAATGATATCAACGGTAATACATTTCCCGATATTCAAGGTTCCCTTTTAAATGAAAATAACTGGTTACGCTCCTGGAGTAATAATACTTACCTTTGGTATGATGAAATAGCCGACCAAAACCCTGCCAACTTTACCTCGACCAGCAATTATTTTGATGTTCTGAAAACTAACGAATTAACCAGCTCTGGAAATGCCAAAGATCGGTTCCATTTTACCTTTGATTCCGAAGAATGGCTGCAACTAACTCAGGCAGGACAATCTGCAGGTTACGGTGTCGAATTTGCCCTTGTTTCTTCTAGTCCTCCAAGACAAATATTGATCGCTTACACCGAACCTAATACTCCGGCAACCGAAGCTTCGGTCAATCTACTACGCGGCGCAGAAATAATCACTATTGACGGCGCGGCGGTGGTTGATTCAAATGATACAGATATATTAAATGCCGGTTTATTTCCAGGTGATGTTGGAGAATCTCATACATTTGTTGTGCGAGATTCAGGCGCAACAGAAACTCGTGAAATAACGATGACCTCCGCCATTATCACCTCTCCACCAGTACTCAATGTATCAAGCCTTGCAACCAGTTCTGGGAATGTCGGTTATATTTTATTTAACTCGCACATCGCTACCGCAGAACAAGAGTTGGTTGATGCCATCAATCAGTTGTCCAATGACAATGTCAATGAGTTAGTGTTGGACTTGCGCTATAACGGCGGTGGTTTGTTAGCTATCGCAAGCCAACTCGGTTATATGATTGCCGGTGCAAATGCGACCACCGATAAGGTTTTTGACAATACTATCTTTAATGATAAACACACCGCTATCAATCCAATAACGGGCAGCGCCTTAACACCCACCCCTTTTTATGATAAAACCCTTGGTTTTTCAATCGATGCAGGCCAGCTACTCCCCAGTTTGAATTTAGACCGAGTCTTCATTTTATCCACTAGCGGCACTTGCTCTGCAAGTGAGGCGATCATTAATCGCTTAAGAGGTGTTAATGTCGAAGTCGTACTAATCGGTTCAACCACTTGCGGTAAACCTTATGGCTTTTTCCCTGCTGATAACTGTGGCACCACTTATTTTACCATTCAGTTTAAAGGCGAGAATGATCAAGGATTTGGCGATTATGCCGATGGATTTTCCCCAATTAACACAGCCGGAACGGTAGGTACAACCGTTCCTGGTTGTTCGGTTGCCGATGATTATAGTCATCAACTAGGTGATCAACAAGAAGACCTGCTGGCAACGGCATTGTCTTATCGAGATACCGGAGTTTGCCCGACGCCAACTGGAAAAGCGGTTAAAATGACCTCTGCTGATAGTCTCAAACAACAAAGTAGCGATGTTCAGGAGTTAGCCGTTAAAGATCCAAGAAAGCTAAATGATATGATTTTAAGTTTACCTTATTAACAGGCTCACAAAATGCGAACCACACTAGCGTTTACCAAATTACATATTGCGTTGATTGGTCTTTTGTCTTTAGTTGGCTGTAAAACACTGGCGGAACAATCCTTAGTTGATGCCGTCATTGAACAGCATTCAACAGAATCAATCGATGAACTACATTCAATTGTGGCTAAGGCGCTAAACGTTGAGAGTATTATTTTGGCACCGGATGCTTTAACTCAATCCAGTCGATTAATAATTGAACGTAAAACCCATCGCACCTTGCAACAAGGTGTGGTAATGGGAAGAAGCGAAGAGATACCAGAAATATTTAAGTTAAAGCTAAAAGGAACCGAGTGCATACTGCTCCACCCTGCTTCAAACAGAAGTTGGCCGCTATTAAAGAGTCGATGCAAAGCTAGCTAAGTTAGTCCTTTCAATAAAACCAATCTCATGGGGAGATTAACACCCTGCAAAATTTATCTACCATTAATAAGCTATTCCATAATTGGTTAGCCACTGCTCCTAAAACTTGCGACTTAAGTTTAACTGCGTAATAATCAAGCGCGAATTTGGTTTTGACATCATCCTGCTCAAACTTAACCAACAAACCATTTTTTAATTCATTGGTGATTTTATTCTCAGGCAGCATGGCATAAAAACTAAACCGTTTGGGTAAAGTGATAGCTGCATTAAACCATCAAGGCGTTCTAATTATCGATTAAGAATATTTTTAATCAAGTATTTCTGGGGATCAGAGTTTCAGGATTTATGTGGCAATAAAGTTAGCAAAATAATTAATCAAAACGACCGGGCAATCACCGTGAGCCGACAATAACTATGAAAAATACTAAACTCTATTATGGATGGGTCACAATTGTAATCCACTGGTTGGTAGCAATCACCGTGTTCGGGCTTTTTGGCTTAGGCTATTGGATGGTTGAACTGGGTTATTATGATAGCTGGTATAAGGCCGGTCCGGAGTTGCACAAGAGTATTGGACTGAGTTTGTTTACGCTAATGTTATTTAGAGTTATCTGGCGAATACAACAACCGCAAGTTGAAGCATTAGAAAGCCATAGTTCTTTTGAAAAAAAATCAGGACACGCAATGCATATTTTACTTTATTTTTTACTGTTTTTTATTATGCTCAGCGGTTATCTCATTTCAACCGCAGATGGCCGAGGCATCGAAGTATTTCAACTCTTTGAGATCCCAGGGTTTGGTTCACTGATAGAAAACCAGGAAGACAAAGCCGGACTTTTTCATCAGTATGCTGCTTATTTTGTTATTAGCCTGGCATTGTTACATGGGTTAGCAGCATTGAAACATCACTTTATCGATAAAGATAAAACCTTACTCAGAATGCTTGGCGATAGAAATTAATCATCATTAAAAACTCAAATTATCACCTAAACAACTTGGAGAAAACTATGAAAAAAACATTCATCAGCACACTGCTAGCAACAAGCTTACTTTCAATTTTTGCAAATGCGGCCGATTATATTGTTGACAATAAGGGCGCTCATGCGTCAATTAATTTTAAGATCAAACATTTAGATTACAGCTGGTTAACCGGACGGTTTGATCAGTTTAATGGAAAATTTAATTATGATGCAGTTGATGCTTCAGCCTCTAAAATTGAAATTAATGTTGATACCACTAGCATCAACTCAAACCATGCAGAGCGTGATAAACACCTAAAAAGCGGTGATTTTCTTGAGGCTGATAAATTTGCTACGGCTAAATTTGTGAGCAACTCCGTCACGGACAAAGGCAACAACCAACTTGAAATAAAAGGTCTACTGACTTTGCATGGCGTCAGTAAAGATATTGTGATCGATGCAGAAAAAGTTGGTGAAGGCAAAGATCCCTGGGGTGGTTACCGTGTTGGTTTTAGTGGAACAACTACACTTGGATTAAAAGATTTTGGGATTAAAATGGATTTAGGCCCTGCATCTGCCCATGTTCAAATGGAGCTTTACATTGAGGGTATCAGGCAGTAATTTGGGGTAGTTGTAGTAATACAGTACATTCGTTGAGGCTTCATTTACAGCCTCAACGCTTATGTCTGTGCATTTCTAAAAACGATACCGGATACCCAATAAATCAGCGATACCGTCACACATTAACTCATCCCTTTATCATCTTAACTTGCAACAAACTCATTGGCTCAAACAAATCGAGAATTTTGGTGATAGTTACTGTCACATCGTTGGTCCAATAGAGTTATCAAAAAAAGCGAAACAACTTAATTTAAAATGGTTGAAGGGAGTTAAGATGCGAAGTTGCTTTACGAAGAGTCAGGTTAGACTCGTTCAATAAAACACCTTTTAATCAACCTCATATCCTTTGAGGTAAAATTTTCTTTGGCTGAAATCCGTGAAATTCTCAAACTCCTTTTTAAACAGAAAAAACCATTAATTTCTGAAAAGACTAATAATGAAAACTTGAAGATACTTCGATTCTGGCTATTTGATGAGGTTATTTTTCTGGCTGTCTTATATTTTTTTGCTATATTTTTTTTAGAGACACTAATCAACATGCTAGAATTGACAAACTAGAAGTAAACTACGCAAATAACCATGCAGATACAACCCGTCAATATTATCCAATTTATTTTTGTCTTTCAGGCTGTATTTGGCACGGTGCTTATATGGAAAAACATCAGATATCGTGGAATGGCTTATTTATTATTGTTAGCTATGATTTCTATGGTTTTCAACTTGTTAGAAGAAACTGCCGGTAGTAGAAACTGGCACCTTGTTACACCTATATTCGTTCTTGGCAAAGGACCTTTCTTTTACCTGTTTGTTTATCGTCTAGTTTATCCAGATTTAGATTCAAATAAGCAATATCTACGTCATAGCTTGCCTATGTTAGCTGCTTTACCTTTTACCGGCTGGCCGCAATTAGTTATCGCCTTGGGCAGTGTCAGCCAGTTAATTTACGCTTTTATATCCTTGAAATTAATTTTTAAATATCATAAAGCATCCTT
This sequence comes from Kangiellaceae bacterium, assembly GCA_030590405.1. GTDB lineage: Bacteria > Pseudomonadota > Gammaproteobacteria > Enterobacterales > Kangiellaceae. The sequence goes on along the minus strand of JAUUYO010000246.1, from coordinate 115 downwards.
TTCAAATCGATCAGACGCTGAATCATTGCAACTCAACTGGGTGGTGATTGTGTTAGGAGTTTTCCTGATTTTAGGACTGTTTGACCTGATCCGGCTTAACTTGCAACCTTACATC
>JAUUYO010000289.1 GCA_030590405.1 Kangiellaceae bacterium | reverse complement strand
GGAAGGTATTTTGAGTTCTCCTAATCAAATCATCTAAATTTAAGAGGGAAAATCAAAAAAAAGGGTTAAATTATGATTAATTAAGTTCTGCGGCAAATATCTGCGGGTTTGGAGTGGCGTTAACAGTCTTGGTTCTTTATTGAAGTTTGATAAGGATTTTGAGATATCCTATATCTATTATCCGGACGGTTCTCAAAAGCACAAGGAATGCAAAAAAGAAGACTATAAAAATTCAATTATCGGTCATTGTGATGTTCACCTAAGCGATAATTGGAGTGTGTATTATTTTGGCGTTAACCTTGATAAATATGAAGCTAGCAATGAAATTCCTAACCAATAAAGGCAGCAGGTGCAGAGCAGCGCACTTCTGCTTAAAGCGTTAACTGAAATTAAGGAGATTTCCGAGTGAATGAAGAACTATGGCTCACTGAATTAGAGTTAAAAGGTGACGTGGTTACATTGCGTCCTTTAAAAGAAGAGCATGCTTTAGAATTAGTAAAGGCAGCATCAGATGGTGAACTTTGGAAACTATGGTACACGAGCGTTCCAAATTCAGAATGTGTAGAGAGTTACATCGATTTTGCGCTCTCAGAGAAGACCGCTGGACGTTCACTTCCATTTGTAGTAATTAATAATGCTACTCAAGAAGTTATTGGAGCAACTCGGTTCTGCAATGCTGACCTTGTGCATAAAAGAGTTGAAATTGGTTATACATGGTACTCCAAAAGCTATCAACGAACGTCAGTAAATGCTGAATGCAAATTTCTATTATTACGACATGCTTTTGAACAATTATCAACGATAGCAGTAGAGTTTCGTACTCATTGGCATAACCAAGGATCTCGTACTGCAATCGCTCGTTTGGGCGCAAAACAAGATGGTATTTTGCGCAACCACCGAAAAATGACAAATGGTAGCTATCAAGATACAGTTGTGTTTTCAATTACAAATCAAGAGTGGTCAGCAGTAAAACATGACTTAATATTTAGACTCAACAAAGGCAGTCAACCAAACGTTGTTGCAGATTTTCAACAGTCCTTCGCTCCTGTTAAAACCTGCAAAACTCGACGTTAGGCCTAGTAAGGAACGAATATATATGAAACTTTCTGGCATACAAACTGGCTGGAAATATCCTGATGAATTTCCCCCCAAAGAGTTTTGGATTGAACCTAAAATTGAAAAAAATAATATTGAGACATTCCATGATTTAGTCCTCAACAATAGTGGTGAGAAAAAATAGATGAGTATCTAAAGGTGAGCTTACGATAGCTTAGCTCAACTTTGGCCGAATAGGGAAATGCAACAAAACAACCACTTCATCAAATAAGCCTTACATATTGACACTAAGTAAGGATTTGCTATAATCTTACTATGTTAACGAATGTAAGGAATATTCAAATGCCAAAAGTAACATCAAAGAGACAAATCACCCTACCAATCGATCAATGTGTTATCGCACAAATCCATACTGGTGACGAGGTTGATAGTTTTGTCGATAGACAAGGGGTTATCAGTATCGTCAAGAAAACCAAAGGGGCGGCATCGGGATTTTTGAAAAACATTACAATTAACAAATCAGTCAGTGATGATGAGTCATTGCAGAGTGCATTAGATTAATGATTGCCATTGATACTAATGTGCTGCTTCGTTATCTACTGCGTGACGATGTAAAGCAAGCTGACAAGGCAAAAAAATTAATTACCGGCGAACGTAAAGTATTAGTTGTTGATGCTGTTTTGGTAGAAGCCATGTGGGTACTTAAAGGTAAACGGTATAACCTCAATAAAGAACAAATCGTCGATACCATCATGCTTTTGTTTGCTGAGTCAAATATCGTTTTCGAAGATGGTCAGGTGGTTTGGTGTGCATTAAAAGATTATGCGCTGGCCGAACCAATTAAAGTGAAAGGTAAAACTAAACGGGCTGACTTTGCTGATGCGCTTATTATAAATAAAGCAATCAAATATGGAAAAATTCACAATATTAGTGTTGCTCCTGTTTATACTTTTGATAAGGCAGCTTTATTGATTGATGGAGCGGAAGAACCTTAAATTAGAACAAATTGAAACACAATAACCAGGCTTTGTAGATCTTTCATCGTTCATCAATATTTATTTTGAATCACGGCTAGTTGTTCTTTTAGTGACAGAATATGCTCTTCCCAATATCGTGTGGTATTAAACCACGGAAAGTTATGTTTAAAGCTAGGATCTTCCCATCGTCTGGCAAGCCAGGCACTGTAGTGGATCATGCGAATGGTTCTTAAGGGTTCAACTATTTTAAACTGGCGATCATCAAACTCCATAAAATCTTCATAACCCTCCAGTAGTTTGTTCCATAATTCCCGGTTACTGGCATCGTTGATCAACATCCACAAGTCTTGTACAGCGGGACCCATTCGCGCATCATCAAAATCGACAAAGTGAGGTCCATCATCAGTCCACAACACGTTGCTGGGATGGCAATCGCCATGCAATCTGATTAAATCATAGCGGCCTAACGCAGCAAATTCTTGCTGACTAATATCGATTAATTGTTCACTGATCGCTTGATAAGCAGGCAGGATATGCGAAGGTATAAATTTGTTTGTCAGTAAAAAGCTAACACTTTGTTCGGCAAAAGAGTGAATGGTGAGTTCCGGGCGATGTTTAAATGACTGGCTTTCACCTATGCCATGGATACGATCAATAAAACGGCCAATCCAAGTAAGGACTTTTGGGTCTTCGAGTTCTGGCGCGCGTCCTCCACGACATTCAAAAATAGAGAATCGAAAACCATTAAATGTAAACAGTGATTGACCGTCAAATTTTAGCGGCGGGATCACCGGAACCTCACTGTCAGCTAACTGTAAACTAAAATCATGCTCTTCCAGGATTTGCTCATCGGTCCATCGTTGAGGTCGATAAAATTTAACCACGAACTTATTTTCGTCATAATCGCGAAATTGATAAACTCGATTTTCATAGCTATTAAGAGCCAACAATGCCGCTTCCGGTCGTAATCCGATTGATTCGATCGCATCTAAGACCTGATCAGGTGTTAATTGAAAAAAAGATTGTCTGGAATTTTCAGTCATACTTTGTTTGACTCTTTAGTAGTAATAATTTCTCGCAACTCGCAACTCGTCTATATTTTTATTTTTGCCCAATCTTTTTTTCGCCACAATTGAGCAAACCAGAGTACTTGAAATAAACGATATAACCCCTGAGTGAGCCAGATTGCGGTTAGACCCATTCCCATATAAGGCCCAATAAGCCAGGCCAGCGGTAAGAAGAAAAACCATTGGCAAACAATACTTACAATCATGGTGATTTTTGTAGCACCAGCGCCTTGCAAAGAGGACATTAAAACCAGATTATAAGCATCAATCACTATAGCGATGCCAACCAGTTGCAATGGGAGTTTTGCTAAATTGATAGTCGCTTCATTTTCAAAAAATATACTTAAGATCAGCTCAGGAACAAAAAGCATCGGCATGCTAATAGTTAAAATAGACAGAGCGGCAATTTTTGAAGTATCCCACGCCCATTGATAAGCGTCTTCAATTTCTTTTCGACCGATAGCCTGTCCCACCAATGTCGCCGCACTCATGCCAAATCCAATGGATGGTAAAATAGCCACCAGGGTTAAGGTAGTTAAAATGTTAGCGGCAGCTAATTCAGCGGTGCCAATTTTACCAACGATCCAAAACAGCAAAGTAAAACCAAGAGCAAAAAATAATTG
>JAUUYO010000251.1 GCA_030590405.1 Kangiellaceae bacterium | reverse complement strand
GAATTGAAAATGATGCTGGTTTAATATTAGAATAAAAATTCCCGCAGCAAGTTGGCGGGCATTTTCTCATTGTAGGTTGGCCTTTAGACCAAAAATTCATAGCTCAATGTTGGCCTAAAGGCCAACCTACATTATTACGCAGCAAGCTGAGGCAAATATTAAATTAAACTCTCACAATTGCTTAATCGCTAACTTTTGCATAGCAGGTTTTGGCTGAGCTATCAGCTTGGCATACAGGTATCCTTTTTTATATACTGATTCTATTTTACAATCCATTATTTGATTTGAAATAAGTAACTCACTGGCTAACTCAACACATACTTTATGATAATTTGGGGTATAACCAAAATATTGATAAATGCCGTTTTCAAGTCTTTTCGCATGGCCTTCCCATAAAACAGCAACGGTTGTTCCGATCATTTTATTCAATTCCATAGCTTTTGTTTTTGCCGCTAGCGCGTGCATTACTTGACTACGTTCTTTCTTAATTGATTCGTTAATTTGTTCCGGCAATCTGGCGGCTTTTGTTCCCTCTCTTTTAGAATAAGAAAAAGTGTGTACATGACCAAATTTTGCCTGTTCGACCATACTTAAAGAGTGCTCAAAGTCCTCTTGAGTTTCACCGGGAAATCCAACGATGATATCGCTGGTTATATTAAAATCAGGAACCACGCTTCGAGCTTTATTTAAAAGTGATAAAAACGTTTCGGATTTACAGCGTCTTGACATTTTTTTTAAAATTTTGTCGCTACCACTTTGAATGGGTAAATGCATATGCGGCATGAGCCTGGGATTATTGAATAACTCAAAAAAAGCATCTGATAGCTCCCAAGGTTCTACCGATGCAAATCGAATTCTGGAGATATTAGTTTGCTCAAGCACCGCAACAACCAGTTCATACAAATTAGTGTTAAGATCACTCCCATAACCACCAACGTGTACACCAGTGATCACAATTTCTTGTACTCCCTGCTGACACAGTTGTTTGATTTCCAAAATAATATCAACAATGCTCCGCGACACTTCCTCCCCACGAGCGATGGTCACAATGCAATAAGTACAGCGATAACGGCAACCATCCTGGATCTTGATAAATGCTCTTTCCCGATTTCGCACAAATAGCGCCGATTCTTCAGGCTCCGTGGCGGCATAGGGCATTGATTGCCACTCTAATAATTCCTTCGCTTTTTGCGGCAGTAAATTTTTATCTTGATTGCTGACGATTAAATCAACCCCTAACAAAGATTCGGCTTCGGTCTTTTCTAATGAGGCATAACATCCGGTGACCACTATTTTAGCGGTTGGATTTTTGCGATGAAAGCGACGTATAGTCTGACGCGATTTTCTGGCCGCTTCGCCAGTCACCGCGCAAGTATTAATCACGATAAGGTTGGCATCAGATTGCTCTTTAACAACAGCAATGCCATTTTGATGAAAATCTTTTGCCCAGGTTTGTAGTTCGGCTTCGTTGAGTCGGCAACCCAAGGAGGTTAAAAATACGTTCATAAAATTATCTTATTGCTTTTAGAATAATCTGACTTCTTTTAGATTGATCGACGTTTTAGTGTCCAGGCCCATTCCATTTGGCAAAGAACTGGTTCAATACCCGCGTCATCGATAACTTTACATGCGATAATAATAGAGCCTTTTTCATCACGGTGTAGCGCTTCAATTTGCTCAAAGGTCAAACTCGCTTCGGCAACCAATGCTCCGGTCGAACGTTTCACATAATCAACGTGCATGTTTTTTAATAATGGTACTTTATCATCTGGAATATGCATGCCAAGTGCCATCCCTGTCGCCGTTTCAGCAACCAGCGCAGACGCCGCCGCATGGATCGTTCCGATATGGTTGCGAACTTTTTTGCGGTTGGCTAACCTGAATACGGCTTTTTCTGCCGATAAATGTTTACATCGGACATCCGCAGTACCGACAAATTTTACCGTGGCTCCCAGTACATAACTGAGCAATCGATAACGTAACCACTCTGGCTTTTTTTGTAGTTTGTCGACAACCTTTGCCAGTTGATTTTTCATATTAAAGATAACACTCTGTTAATTAAGCTATTACAAACAGTTGACAATGGTTCGACCGAATCGTTTACGATTTAATAATTCTTCAAACACTGGTGAAACATCTTTTAATTTTACTTCGTCAGTCAGTATTTTATTAAGATGCTGGGGCTTAAGATCATCCCCTAATCTTTTCCAGATAGCTCGCCTGAGTGGCATCGGGCAATTAGTCGAGCTGACGCCGAGCAAGCTGACGCCACGCAATATCAAAGGAAAAACGGTGGCTTCAAATTCATGAGTATCCGCCAAACCAATGCTGGCGATATTGCCCCAAATATTAGTATGCGCCATTATCTGGCTGAGCAATTTGCCGCCAACGCTATCAACTGCCCCGCCGAAAATGCCTTTATCTAATGGTCGATTACTGAGTTTCAAATCTTCTGCCGAGCAAACTTTTGTCGCACCAAGCGATTTAAGATATTCATCAAACTCACGCCGACCACTGACGGCAATGGTTTCGTAACCTAATCCCGATAACATATTGACTGCATTCGAACCCACTCCACCACTCGCGCCAGTGACCACAATAGGTCCTTTATCGGGAGATTGACCATTTTCTAACATGCGATGAATAGCCAGACCGGCGGTAAAACCGGCGGTACCCAATATCATACAATCTTTCATAGTTAGCCCTTCAGGGATCGGCATCACCCAATCTGCGGGAACGCGAGCATATTGGGCCAACCCACCATCATGCACTTCACCTAAACCACAGCCGTTCACCAGAACCTGTTGTCCGCTCTTAAAACGTTTATCGTTAGATGATTCGACCACGCCAGAAAAATCGATCCCACCGTTTAACGGGAATCGTTTTAAAATCGCGCCTTTGCCAGTCGCAGCTAACGCGTCTTTGTAGTTAACCCCCGAATAATGGACACGCACCACCACATCACCATCGCTTAGCGCTTGCAAATCCATTTGCTCAAGACGATGATTAATTTGGTTGTTGCCCGAGTTGTTTTCAGATTCATTTTTATAGATACGACAAGCTAAAAAGGTCACTTTTTGTACTCATTGGCTGAATTTGCTCCATTGTAACTGAAAAGACTAACAAACTGACTATTAATGGGCCTTTTTAGTTAACTTTATATTAATTATTTTTTGACTCAGGCCCCAAAACTTATGCGTAAAACTCACAATAATTAGTTTTTAGCGGTTAAGTTATTGATATTGAGTCTAATCACTAAAAGTAAGCTTGTATTAGTTAGACTAAAAGGTTATAAAAGGCGGCTAACGGGCAGATATTCCAAAGCGTATTTTAATAACAGGATTGAAAATATAATAAAAACTAACATTTTCAAAGTCTTTGGATCAGCGTATTGCCCTAAAAGAAAACAAAGACTAAATTCACCAGCTGAATATTTTAGCAACAATCTTTTGTAGTAATAAAAAGGAAAATAATATGAATAAACCCGATGTAGGCACCCTGTTTGGCCACCCTAAAGGACTTTTCCTTTTGTTTGGCACTGAAATGTGGGAACGATTTGGCTATTACGGTATGCGCGCACTATTAGTGTTGTATTTGGTAGCATCCGTTCAAGACGGTGGATTTGGCTGGACAACATCTGAAGCCCTCGGCTTGTATGGAACCTTTACCATGGCTGTTTATCTAACGCCATTAATTGGAGGCTGGTTAGCTGATAACTATATTGGGCAACGAAAAGCGATTATCTATGGCGGGATCATATTCTCGGCAGGATATTTCACACTCGGTATTCCAAAGTCCATGATTGGTGGTATGGAAGAAACCGTTTTCTATATTGGATTAGCCCTGATAATTATTGGAAATGGTTTATTTAAAGCCAATGTATCGAGTTTGGTGGGTGATTTATACGAGGATGGCGATCATCGTCGTGATGGCGCTTTCACGATATTCTATATGGGGATCAACTTAGGGGCATTTATGTCACCACTGATTGTTGGTTATCTGGGTGAACAAATAAACTGGCACTATGGCTTTATGGCCGCCGGTGTTGGTATGTTAATTGGATTAGCATTACAACTTACATTAGCGAATAAATACTTAGGTGATATTGGCGTTCAACCATCAGCGCAACGCACAAGGGGTGAACAAAAAGCCCAGACCCCATTAAGCTCAGACGATATCGATCGTATGAAGGTGATCTTAATTATGAGCATGTTCTCTGTCATTTTCTGGGCGGGTTTTGAGCAAGCCGGAGGGTTGTTTACGATTTACGCATCTGATTTTACCCAACGCGATATTATGGGTTTTGAAGTACCTGCATCCTGGTTCCAATCATTAAATGCGATGTTTATTATTATATTAGCCCCCGTGATTGCCTCCGTTTGGGTAAAAATGGGCTCTAAAGAACCCACTTCGCCGAAAAAGTTTGCCTTAGCAATGGTATTTTTAGCCTTAGGTTTCTTTGTTATGCTTTGGGCAACAATGGTCCAAGGTGGTGATGTATCTGTAAAAGTAAGCATGTTGTTTTTAGTATTTGCTTACCTGTTCCATACACTAGGTGAGTTATGCCTATCCCCAATCGGCTTATCCATGGTCACAAAGTTAGCACCACTTAAATTTGCCTCATTATTAATGGGCATTTGGTTTTTCTTTACCGCGTTATCAAACAAACTGGCTGCATTTATTGGCTCATTTGTTGGTGAAGGCCAGGAG
>JAUUYO010000291.1 GCA_030590405.1 Kangiellaceae bacterium | reverse complement strand
CCAAAGATAAAAAAATTGATGTCATGCACAGCATCTTTAATACTCCGCAACAAAGGAATGAATTTCTAAATTTTACCAGGCCTTATAAAAAATCGGTAAACGCCATTATCACCCGGCTCGGTGAAGAGGTGCCTGAGGGACTCCGCCAATTGAAAGGCAAACGGATTGCAGCAGTGACTGGTGACGCCGCTTCGGCGTTAATCCATCAGCAATTCCCAGGTATTATCTTGGTAGACGTTGATAACTACGAAGCGGCATTAAAAGCGGTGGCGTTTAATCGAGCAGATGCGTCTATTATTGAACTTCCCGTCGCCAATCATCTAATCGGTCAACTGTTACTTAATAATTTAAGCACCGCATCTGAACTTGATAATAATTTAGGTAATGATTATCGCTATAGAATTGCCGTTAGAAAGGACTGGCCAGAACTAGTCAGAATACTGGAAAAAGCCATGGCAAATGTATCATCGGAAGAGGCTAAAGCATTGGATGAGCGGTGGCTTAATTTATCTAATAAAATATCGAGTGTTAGCCATGATGAAGATGAGTTTATTAAACTCTTACTTAAACCGGTTAATCTATTCAGTATCGCTGGTTTTTTGGTATTGGTTGTGGCAGGCGTTTTATTGCTATTTAGATTACTTGACCGATCGAAGCAAAATCCTTTAGCATTTCAATTTTCTTCACAATCCAGTAAACGTATTGCGGTTAGTTTTAATGCGATTTTAATCTTATTGGTATTGACCCTTGGTTGGTGGTCACTGCAAAATATCAAATCAAAAGCCAAAGAAAATATCCAGCAATCTTTACAAAGCGTTATGCAGACAACTCTCGAAGCAATGAAAATATGGGTTCATGATCAAGCAGGTGAGTTGAAAAGTATTGCCAAACAAAAACAGTTTATAGAAATGGTTTCCAGCCAGCTAAGTCAATATCAGGCAAAGCAAGAATTATTTGCGAGTGCCGCATTAGTGAATATGCGATACTTTTTGGCTGATGTGCAAGAAAGAGCAGGGCATTTAGGCTTTTTTGTGATCGCACCTGATGGCGTCAGTATCGCCTCAATGCGAGATAGTAACATAGGTCAAATCAATATCATTCAAAAGCTTAGGCCGGATCTTTTACGCCGAGCGTTTGCTGGCGAAAGCGTTTTAGTTCCACCGATAGAGTCTGACGTGATACTACCCAATATTGCTAATATTACAGATCGCCAACGCCCCCCTACAATGTTTTTTTTAGCCCCGATAAAAGACTCACAGCAAAAGGTTATCGCTGTGCTGGCGGAAAGATTTGACCCGCAGGGAAATTTCAGCTGGATCAGTCAGATAGGCCGGATTGGTCAGTCTGGAGAAACCTATTTCTTTAATCAACAGGGACAAATGCTCACCGAAAGCCGATTTTTAGATCAGTTGCAAGCGATTGGTTTAGTCGATGCCAGCCGTCAGAGTATTTTATCCATTGAGTTAATCGACCCGGGGAAAAATTTATTAAAGCCAGGCGCACAAACCAGTCAGCCGCAACCATCAACGGCTTTGACTCTGATGGCGGCCAGCGCTATAGCCGGGCATCGCGATTTTAATATGGATGGTTATCGGGACTATCGAGGCGTGAAAGTGGCTGGCGCATGGGCATGGGATGAAAGCCTTGGAATTGGCATCAGCACTGAAATTAATTTAGCCGAAGCCATGCAGCCTTATTTTAGTGCCCGTAATGTGGTTTCTATCACTCTAATCATTACTGTGGTGGTATCTATCGTATTTACCTTGATGACGATGTTACTCGCTCGCCGCGCCAATCAGGCACTATTAGTTGAACATGATTTACTGGAAGAGCGGGTCGAGCAACGAACCCTGGAACTTAAACTGAGCGAAGAGCGTTTTGAATTGGCCATGCGTGGCGCTAATGACGGCGTTTGGGATTGGAATTACCAAACCGGCGAAGTCTATTATTCACAGCGCTGGATGGCAATGTTGGGCTATCAACAGGACCAGCTTGCTGGTAACCTGGATACCTGGTCTAAGCTTTGTCACCCGGATGATATCACTGAAGCACTTAAACAAATAGACGCTTGTGCCAAAGGATCTCAAGACAGCTTTAATACCGAGTTTCGTATGCAGCACAAGGATGGTCACTGGGTTTCTATTTTATCAAGAGCTTATGCCCGTCGAGATGAGCAGACCGGCCAGGTGACTCGTTTTGTCGGCACCCATGTTGATCTAACCGAATACAAAAAAATGCAACAGGAAATTACTGAGGCGATGGAATTGGCCGAGTCGGCTAACCGGGCAAAGAGTGATTTTCTTGCCAGTATGAGCCATGAAATCAGAACTCCGATGAATGGCGTGATTGGCATGTTGGGACTTTTACTTAAAAACGAGCTGGATAAGCCGCAACGACAACGAGCGACCATCGCACAAAATAGCGCTCACTCATTATTGTCTTTGATCAATGATATTCTGGATTTTTCTAAAATTGAAGCGGGCAAACTTGAGCTGGAAATTTTGGACTTTGATCTGCGGGAATTATTCAATGATGTGGTTCAAGCGCTTTCTTTTAAAGCGGCCGAAAAAAATACCGAGTTATTGCTTGATGTGGTTGGAATTAAACAATCGATGGTGAAAGGCGATCCGAGTCGCTTACGTCAAATTATGGTGAACTTGGTGAGTAATGCGATCAAATTTACCGAGCAAGGCGAAATACTGATAGAAGCTAAACTAGTAGAAAATAAAACCAATACTCAATCAGCAAGTCATTCTGCAAATAAATCAGAAAGTCAACAAGACTCATTAACTCTGGTGTGCAAAGTGACGGATACTGGCATCGGGATCCCGCAAGACAAAATGGCCAATTTATTCGAATCGTTTACCCAGGTTGATACTTCGACTACCCGCAAATTTGGAGGGTCGGGATTGGGTTTGGCGATTTCTAAAAATATCTGCTCATTAATGCAGGGTGATATCAAGGTAACAAGCAATGAAGAGCAAGGTAGTTGTTTTGAATTTCATGTGATGCTTCAGTCAAGCAAAAAATCCACTCTGGTCTTACCTCGGGTTAATATTAGCCAGCTTCATATTCTGGTGGTTGACGATAATGAAACCAATCAAGAAATTTTTAAAAGCCAACTTGAGTATTGGGGGGCAACTACGACTTTGGCAAAGGATGCCGCTACAGCATTAAAGCTTTGTGAGCAATACAAAGAGCATATTTTTGATGCCGCTTTATTGGATATGAATATGCCAGAAATAGATGGTGTTGCATTGGCCAAAGCCATTCGACAACATGCCGATTATGATGCGATGAAATTGTTGATGATGAGTTCATCGCCAGAACTTGTTCCTTTAGACCGACTTAAAGAAATCGGCGTTGAAGCTAGTTTTTCCAAGCCGATAACAGATTCTGATTTATTTGATGCTCTGTCAGCGGTGGCTGTTCAAGGTGAAATAAGTGATGATTTAGAAAACGCCAGGCAATTTATGGTGACGGAATCTTTTTAAACGACGGTCAGTTATAGCCTTGAAGAGATTGAGCCACAAGTTGAAAAAAAGGATTATCACTGGCCAGTAAAAACCCGCATCCTGGTGGTTGACGATAATCAGGTTAATCAGTTGGTGGCACAAGGAATTCTGGAAGAGTTTGGTCTGGATTGTGATTTAGCCGATGATGGCTTGGATGCAGTTAAAAAACTAAAAATGGTCGCTTCAACGGCGTCCTTT
>JAUUYO010000132.1 GCA_030590405.1 Kangiellaceae bacterium | reverse complement strand
TTTTTTATGAAAGGGAATAACCGCAACGAGTGTGCATCCAACCCACCATCCCATCGTGGTTACCAATAGTAGGTGTTTTAAGCAAAACCGCTGCTAGCAAGTATATCACTGCAAAAATGGTAAGATTACGAATAAAAAATAGTGAACTTTAGGAGCAATAAAGCCATGTGTGGAACATGCGGTTGTAATATTACAGAAGGTAACAAGCACTTGGTCGAAGCCGGTGGTAAACTACAAGCTGACGGCACGCTGGATATATTAAAAAATCTACTGGAGCAAAATGATCATACTGCCGCTCATAACCGCCAGCATTTTGACCAGCATCAAGTGTTAGCCATTAACATCATGTCATCACCAGGCTCTGGAAAAACTGCACTACTGGAAGCGACCATTAAGCACTTATCATCAGATTTTAGGATCGCGGTGATTGAAGGGGATCTAGAAACTGAAAATGATGCTGAGCGGATTCGAAAACAGGGCGTTCCAGCTATCCAAATCGAAACCGGTACTGCTTGTCATTTAGATGCCCATCTTATTCACAAAGCCCTGCACCAGCTTAATCTTGATGAAATTGATATTGTTTTTATCGAAAATGTTGGCAATTTAGTTTGTCCTGCGAGTTTTGATCTTGGCCAGCATTTCAATGTGACTTTATTATCAACCACTGAAGGTCATGATAAACCAGAAAAATATCCGGTGATTTTTCGCGCTGCCGATCTCATGCTAATTACTAAACAAGACTTGCTTGAAGTCTTGGATGATTTTGACCCTGATTATGCGATCAATTGTTTACGACAATTAGCCAATCCTGCGCCAGTGATTACATTATCTGCTAAAACAGCAGAAGGTATTGATAAATGGTGTCAATGGGTGATTGAGAAAATAAATTTTCAAACCGATTTTTCTCAAGCAATGTTCCCTCAAGTAAATGCTCCTCAAATAAATATTCCTCAAGTAAAAAGCGTCTCTAAAGGAAACGTCGATGACGGAGAATCAAGCAAAATATTGGTTGGATAAAATTCGCCAGTTACCACTCAAAAAAAACATTCGAATCATGAATGTTTGTGGTGGTCACGAACGCAGTATTAGCATGGCGGGTCTAAGAAATGCACTGCCAGATAATATTGAACTGATACCCGGTCCCGGCTGCCCGGTGTGCATTTGCCCGGAAGAAGATATTCACCAAGCGATGCAGATTGCTTTAAACGAAAATGTTATTTTAGTTACGTTTGGCGATATGTTACGGGTGCCAGTTAACGGTGCTAAAAAAGATCCTCGTTCACTGGAGCAGGCTAAAGCGCAAGGTGCTGATATCAGGCCGATCTCTTCGCCAACCGAGGCGGTAAAAATCGCCCGTGGGTCACCCGATAAGTCGGTGGTGTTTTTTGCCGCAGGGTTTGAAACGACCTCATCGCCGGTGGCCGCTATGCTGGCAGAAGGTGTTCCCGATAATTTAACCGTGTTGCTCTCCGGTCGACTGACCTGGCCTGCGGTAGCAATGTTACTTGAGTCAGATCTTGACTCAGAGTTTGACTCAGATCCAGCAGGTTTCGATTGTCTTATTGCTCCTGGTCATGTTTCAACGGTGATGGGGTCCGATGAATGGAAGTTTGTGGTAGAAAAATATCATCGGCCTCTTGCGGTTGCAGGTTTTACCGCCGAGAGTTTACTCGCGGCTTTTTATTCTGTTTTGCGCCAGCATCTTGAAGGTCATATTTTTCTGGATAATTGTTATCCACAACTAGTCAGCAAAAAAGGAAACTCTATCGCCCAAAAGCATCTTTATGATGTATTTGATGTGGTTGATGCCAACTGGCGAGGCATCGGAACGATTCCAAATTCCGGCTATGCGATCAATGAAAAATATGCTGAAAAGGATGCCCGGTTTAAATATCCGCAATATCGAGATTCAGCCCGCAAAAGGGTGGGCGAAATGCCACCAGGTTGTGATTGTGCTAAAGTGGTTTTAGGAAAAATATACCCCGATCAATGCAGATTGTACGGCAAGGTTTGTACCCCAAAATTACCAATTGGTCCTTGCATGGTTTCAAATGAAGGGGCGTGTCGAATTTGGTGGTCGAGTGGTATTCGTGAACCTCTCGGCGATATTTTGTTAAATGAAATAAATAGCTGATTATTTAGGTAGTCAGAAATGACGACAACGGAGAGAAATTTATTTTTATAAATTAGTTCGAGGTTACTATGCCAAATAATATTCACCCACATATCAAAAAATTAACCATAATTGCGATTATTATCGGTGTTTTTTTGTATTTTTTTTCAACCGATATATTCTCCCAGCAAGGCAAAATATATTCACTCACGATTGACGGTGCAATCAGTCCGGCTAATGCCGACTATTTTATCCGCGGGCTTGATAAAGCTGTTGAAAATGATGCCGATCTATTATTACTCAACTTAAATACTCCTGGTGGACTGGATAAATCGATGCGGTTAATGATCCAGGTTATTTTATCTTCACCGATCCCTGTGGTTACTTATATTTCTCCTAAGGGGGCAAGAGGCGCGAGCGCCGGTACTTACTTAATGTATGCAAGCCATATTGCCGCCATGGCACCTGCGACTAATCTAGGTTCGGCAACCCCGGTATCGATCGGTATGATAAGCCCCCCAGAGCCTGAAAAAGATAGAACTGAAAGCAAAGATTCTGATAATAGTTCTGTTGATAATCGTTCTCCTGATAATGCTGAATCGGATGAGATTAATCCTGAAGAAACTAATCCTGAAAATCGGGCCAGTGACAGCAATACTGAAAATGTGATGCAAAGAAAAATCATCAATGATGCAGAGGCTTACATTCGTAGTCTGGCGCAGCTTCGAGGAAGAAATGAAGAGTGGGCGGTGCTGGCGGTGAGTCAGGCAGCAAATTTATCGGCGAACGAAGCGTTGGAGAAAAAAGTTATTGATCTGATCGCTTACAATCAACATGAATTGATTAAAGCGCTACATCAGCGGAAGGTCACATTAGGTGACAAAACCATTACCTTGCAGTTAGTTGAGCCAGAAATAATTGAGTTAACACCTGATTGGCGAACGGAAATTTTAATTGTGATTACTGATCCCAGTTTAGCTTATTTATTATTATTGGCCGGGATCTATGGTTTGATGTTTGAGTTTCTTAATCCCGGTAGTTTATTACCTGGAACGATTGGCGCTATCTGCTTGATTATCGCTTTGTATGCACTCAATATGTTACCCATTAATATGGCAGGATTAATATTATTATTGATTGGTATTACCTTGATGATTGGCGAAGCCTTTGCACCCAGTTTTGGAGTGTTAGGTTTTGGTGGAATTATTTCTTTTACGATTGGCTCTTTTATGTTGATGGATACCAACTTGCCAGGTTTTCAAATTGCTCCGGCGCTGATAATTTCAACGGCTTTGATCAGCGCGTTTATTGTTATTTTTGTTTTATCACTATTGTTAAAAGCCAGAGGTCGCCCGATTGTCACTGGCGAACAACAATTGCTAGATCATTTGGCGATTGCGGTTGAAGATTTTGACGGCCATGGCCGGGTGATAATTGGCGGTGAAATTTGGCAGGCAGATTGCAGTCAAGTAATCAAAAAAGAACAAGCTGTTCGTATCAAAGCCATTGACGGTTTAACACTTATTGTTATGCCCTTAATGTCAGAATCAGAAACAGAAATAGCAGGCTCAGAAATGTCAGAGCCGACAATGTCAAAACCATAAGGGAGAACTAAACATGTTACCAAATATCGGAATTTTTTTAGCCATCTTTGGACTATCACTGGTTGTTAGTCTTTTCAAAATACTACGAGAGTATGAGCGTGGTGTGATTTTTCTGTTAGGGCGATTTTATAAAGTTAAGGGGCCAGGGTTGATTATTGTTGTGCCATTCATTCAGCAGATGGTGCGAGTGGACTTAAGAACTGTGGTGATGGATGTGCCAACTCAGGATGTGATCTCACGGGATAACGTGTCTGTTAAAGTGAATGCCGTGATTTATTTTAGAGTCCTCAATCCGCAAAAAGCGATTATTAACGTAGAACATTATTATGATGCCACCAGTCAACTGGCACAAACCACGCTTCGCTCAGTACTAGGGCAACATGAGTTGGATGAGATGTTAATGTCCCGGGATAGATTGAACACAGATATTCAGGATATTCTTGACCGGCAAACCGATGGCTGGGGAATAAAAGTTTCCAATGTGGAAATTAAGCACATCGATTTAAACGAATCCATGATCCGGGCGATCGCAAAACAAGCCGAGGCAGAAAGAGAGCGGCGAGCAAAAGTGATTCATGCCGAAGGCGAGTTACAAGCATCAGAAAAATTATTACAAGCGGCTAAAGTTTTGGCGAAGCAGCCAGAGGCCATTCAATTGAGATATTTGAGTACTTTAAATAATATAGCAGGCGAACACAATTCGACTATTGTATTTCCTGTGCCTTTGGATTTTATGAATAGTCTTAAGAAATAATATCTTCATCGTCAGGCTTAAGGTGTCTGACTCGGCTTTTTATATAACTAAATATAATCAAAACAAAAGTTTATACATCAACTTGATCTATTAGCGTAATGAGATTTAATTGTTTTATCCTCTTGTTTACTGCTAATATCACTCAGTTGTACCGATTATGTGAAACACATTTTCAAACATTGTCTTTGCTTTACACAAAGGTCTCTTACTTAGATGGAAAATAACAAATTGATGGACAAAGGCCCTTTTTCCTTACAAAACCTAAATCGATTTTCTAAACAAAGTTGTTCAGGTTGCCGGGTTGCAGATCAATGTTTGCCAGGTCTTATCGTTCGCAATAATAGCAGCTGTTCTTTAGACCGTTATTCATTAGATAATTTGGTCGAGCGACGTCGTATTTTTCACCAAAATGAGCACCTGAGTTTTAAGATGCAGCGGTTAGATTACTTGTATGCTATCCACTCAGGATCTTGTAAGGCGTATTACGTCGATCACGAAGCGAGGGAGCATATCACAAACTTTTATTATCCAGGAGATGTGATTGGTTTAGAGTCTATTTTTTCGCGGAAACACTTAGTGGATATTGTGGCACTTGAGACCAGTTCTATTTGCTTTATTGAACTCAGCCGATTTATGCAGCTCCATCAACAATCATCGGAAATAAGAACCCAATTGGTCAACTTGTATAGCCAACAACTTTGGCAAGCTTATTGTATGCAAGGAACATTTAAAGCTGAAGAGTTGTTGGTGAGGTTTTTGCTTAATCTGTCTCATCATGCAAAGGCCAGAGGTGAGTCAGAAGAGCAACTACATCTATCGATGGGGCGCCATGATATTGGTAGTTATCTCGGATTGAGTTCTGAAACGGTCAGTAGGGTGATCACCCGGTTAAAGAAACAAAAACTGATCTCCGTCAATCGTAGTATGATAACGCTACGTAATTTGTCAGCTTTACATTTGTTGGGTGGAAATGTTGAGAGTGTTTAATTCAAAAGAGCAGGAACCGAGTATCTTATAAAGCTCCTTGACTGTGTTAATAGTACAGGATATAAATAACTAAAATACTTGCCCTGATGCTATATTTAAAAAGTACAAAAAAAAAATAATAATACAATAAAAATTAAAAACACAGCAAAAAATCTGTTTCGATTGACAAATGTCAGAGCGGAAAAAACCGAAAGTTCTATATTCCTCAATGTACTATCACTCATAGTACTCAACCTGATAACTTGACAGAGCGTGGTTATTGTTACCATGACTCTTAATGGAGGAAAGTAAGATGAATCTATTTAAACGACAGCCGCTCACAACACCCTCACATTTACCATTATTCTCTCAGTTAAGTGATGAAATGAACCAGTTTTTTGACCGAGATTTAGGTACCTTTGGTAAAAATTGGGAAGCCTTATCTGGAAATTGGCAGCCTGCAATTGATATTGAAAAGAAAGATAAAGAATACATCATTCGAGCCGATGTCCCTGGCGTTAAAAGCAAAGATATTAAGGTGACAATGGAAAATGGCATGTTAACCATTGAAGGTAATCGAGAAACTAAAGTGGAAGAAAATAAGGAGAATTATCACTGCATCGAGCGAAGCTATGGCAATTTCTACCGTGCGATCGGTCTACCTGATGCTATTAATACCAATAAAATTGAAGCACACAACCGAAATGGAGTTTTGGAAATTATTGTTCCTAAAAGCACCTCTTCAGAGCAGAAAATGATCCAGGTTCATGATGACTAGTTGTGAATCGTTTGGCGTAGGAGCTGGTGTAGTAAACAGCCAGCTCCTTTTTTATTTAAAACGATTCTGCAAAACAAGAATTTGCAAAACAAGAATTTGCAAAATAAGAATCGTTAACTAAAAAACTTCACTCAACACTTGTTCAATATCTGTCACTAGAATAAAGCTCATGGACTCGCGAACGGAACTTGGCAATTCATCAAGGTCTTTTTCATTACGTTGCGGCAATATGACTTTACTCAAGTTTGCTCGATGTGCAGCCAATATTTTATCTTTAATTCCACCAACTGGCAGTACCAATCCTCTTAAAGTCATTTCGCCAGTCATACCTATGCTCATATTAACTTTACGGTTAGTTAGCAAAGAAACTAACGCGACCACCAATGTAATACCCGCTGAAGGGCCATCTTTAGGAATGGCTCCTGCCGGTAAATGGAAATGAATATCCGTTGTATCAAAGAAATGCTGTTCAATATTGAGTGACTCAGCCTTTGATCTGACATAACTAAGCGCCGTTTCAACTGATTCGCGCATCACATCACCGAGTTGCCCGGTAATGGTAAGGCCTTTTTTACCGGGGCTACTACTAACCTCAACAAATAGAATGTCGCCGCCGACAGCTGTTACCGCCAGGCCGGTCGCTACGCCAGATGTTTTGATCCGCTCAGCGACATCATAATAAAAGGTCGGTTTACCCAAAAACTCTACTATATTGTCAACCGTCAGGTGAATCATCGTAACACTATCCTCAGCGATTTTTATTGCGGTTTTTCGACAAATAGTACCCAAACGTCGATCGAGGCTCCGAACGCCAGCTTCACGGGTATATTGCTGAATAATCTTTAACATCGCATTATCTGTTACTGTTAGTTCATTTATCCGCAGCGCATTTTCCTGTTTTTGCCTGACTAACAAATAGTTTTGCGCAATGTGCAGTTTTTCATCATCTGTGTAGCCCGAGAGTGTCAAGGTTTCCATACGATCCATCAGTGGTGCCGGAATATCATCGGCAACATTAGCGGTTGCAATAAACATCAATTGGCTTAAGTCAAAATCCACATCCAGATAATGATCACGAAAGGCTCTATTTTGTTCCGGATCTAATACTTCGAGTAATGCGGATGATGGATCGCCTTGCCTGTCACTGCCTAATTTATCAACTTCGTCGAGAAGTATTACCGGATTATTCGTACCAATATCCCTAAGTGCGGTAATAAATCGTCCGGGCATAGCACCTAAATAAGTTCTTCGATGGCCTCTAATTTCTGCCTCGTCACGAACGCCTCCAAGGCTTATACGATGGAGTTTACGTCCCAGTGCTCTGGCAATCGAATGACCTAACGAGGTTTTTCCTATCCCTGGTGGACCGACCAGGCATAAAATAACACCTTCACGGTTTTGCTTGGCGCTTAAAGTTTGTTGCTTATGTTTTTCTGTGAGTTCCTTTGCCCGATGCTGTTTCAGTTGGCGAACAGCTATGTATTCGAGGATACGCTGCTTGATTTTTTCTAATCCAAAATGATCTTCATCTAAAATTTGTCGGGCACGCTTAATGTCAAAGTTATCTTTGGTGGATTTTTTCCAGGGCAGGGAGGTTAACCAGTCGAGGTAAGTTAATATGATATTATATTCTGATGAGACTTCTGGAATACGTTGCAGTCGGCCCAGCTCTGTTTCGGCTTGTTTTTGAGCTTCTTTGGAGAGTCCACTTTGCTCAATTTTTTGTTGGTATTCCTCTACTTTAAGTTGTAATTCGCCATCTTCTCCAAGCTCTTTTCTGATCGCTTTAAGTTGTTGACGCAAAACGTATTCACGTTGAGATTTTTCCATTTCAAGTCGAGCTTCACTTTGAATTTTTTTACCTAGTTCGAAGACTTCTATTTCGTGATTAACTACATCCGTCAACTTATTCATTTTTTCCAGGATATCCCTTTTTTCCAGAATGGCCTGAGCTTCTTTGACCTCTATTCGAATACTAGAACTAATTAAATAAGTAAATTGTCGATAATCTTGAGTCTGTGAAACGGAATCGACCAGATTAGCCGGTAAATAGGAAATCATTGATACCAGCTTTTGGAAGCGTTGAATCAGGTTGTTACGCACAGCCTCTGCTTTAATGTCGTCAGAAGCAGGTTCAAGATCCGCTACTTTACTAACTTGCGCCACGAGATAGTCACGCTCAGTTAGCCAACGTTCAATCTTTATTTTATCCAGACCTTGCAACAGCAGTTGCACACTATTTTCCTCCTCATTTTTTTCCAATCGCAACACTTTAGCGATACAGCCAACCTGATAAACTTGTTGCGGATCAGGCTGGTCTAATTTTGGGTCTTTTGACGCGACAATCGCGATTAAAGGTTGCTCATCACTCATACTTTCCAGCAGTAATCGTGACCGTGGCTGACCGACGGAGATAGACAACACCGTATAGGGAAAGACCACGGCATTGCGCAATGGTAATACAGGCAATTTTTCCGGTATAGCGCCATGATACTGACGCCTTTCTGGAATTTTTACGGATTGCTGCTCATTTTGATTATTTACGTTTATTTCAACCATTTGTATCGCTCCTTTGATTTAATCGGTCGAGGACCTATATCTAAACGGCTATATTATTTTTAACTGCTCATTGTAAGTGAATGGCTTAATACTATCCTTGATAATAATCAGTTGCTGTGTAACTAATTTTAATCAGTTCTTTGATTTGATTTGATTGGTTAAAGTTAAATGAATTTATTTCCTTCGAGCTATACAAAGCTCACGTTCAGGGAGTTGACTGCTTATCTGACGTATATCAAGGAATAGCAATGAAAAATATGTTCTAGTAGAGCTGGGAGCATAGGGAACTGCGTATCTACTCACTATAAGACAAGAAGAGGTGGTTGATGTTTGGAGGAGAGAATTCTGTCATCGTAAACAAGCAGCAAAATGCTGGTGTGTTTCAAAAAAACAGGGCAACGCCCAGGCAACCCGCTTTAACCTGTATGTGTCCAGAGTGCGGCGTCGTATTGGTTCATGGCAAGTGGCAATGGCCAACAAATTTACTGCTAGAGTGTGAGAGAAAGGAGTGCCCCGCCTGCTTACGCACAAGAACAAAAAAACCAGCCGGTTTACTGGCGCTGAGTGGTGAGTTTGTTAAAAATCATCGAGCAGAGCTTTTAATGGTTGCTTACAAAGATATCGAAAACCGAAGGTTAAAAAGTCCGTTACGACGGCTTATTCAATTTGAGCAACTGGGCGAACGAGTGCTGTTTATGAGTTTTACTGATAATCGATCACCACTAGGAGTCGGTAAAGCAATCGTGAAAGAGTTCAAGGGTAAGCTGGAAATTCACCATAACCGTACTAAAGAGTATGTGCGGGTAAATTGGAGAGGATAGAGGGGTGAACGGCGCTTTTTCTTTGTGGGATATTCATAAGGGTGATGGCGCTGTGCTAGCCAC
>JAUUYO010000047.1 GCA_030590405.1 Kangiellaceae bacterium | reverse complement strand
TTTGAGACTCAATCAGCTAATGATACAAAAGGTAGAATAAATGCTTAAGGTCGGTTAATCGCAGCCCCCCTCTCTCGCAGAGGATCGCAAGATGAAAGCAGACAATTTCGCAAAAACCCCATTGAGTCGAGATTTTTTAGTCTATACTGTTATTATTCCTGTTGGTTATAAAAGAGAGCTATGGAATCATTTTCTACAATATTAATTATATTCGCCGTGCTGGTTGTAAGTGTCGTCGGATTAGCCGTGATCCAAAAACGGGAGCAAGCTAAAGCCAGACTACGACAGCAAGTTGCTAAATATCGATACCGGGCCAATGAAACAGCGAATATCCTGGATAACTTCTCAAATATCCCGATCGGTGAAGGAGCTCGCCGACTCCTGTTGCAATACATTCAGTTAAATTTATCAGCTGCTAATAACCTGGCACCGAGTGATCCTTTAATTGCCAGAAACTTGGCAAGTGTAAAACAACAAATGCAAAATACTCAGTCCGATGTAGATAAACAAAGACTGGCAATTCCTCCAGATCTGGAGCAACTGAGAGTACTGATAAAACATTTATCGAGACTAGGTAAATATTTGATGCAGTTTAAAAAGATCAGGTCGATGAACTCACCGCTTATTTTACCAGCGGTAAATAAAATAATGTTACTGATCTCCGAAGCTAAAATTTGCGCCTACATTCAACAAGCCAAAACCGCATTGCTGCAACACAACTACGTGAACGCCCAGCGAGACTTTCAAATAGCCCAACAAATGTTGAATAAATTTAGTCAAAAAAATTCCCGCCTTGAGGCGCTTGAAATTGAACTGAAAAAATTGGTCAAATCGACACCTCAAGAAGCCGCTAAAAGGAGCTTAAGTATCGAAACAGAAAGTGAGTGGGATGCAAACGAGGAAAATGACAATATATTTGGCCCAAAAAAGAAATGGTAACTCGTCACGATTCGGCCTGCAAATTAACTCAATGCTTTGGTAATATCGGTAAAATAGCGCTTATTATCCTCACTGATTTCAGCCAGGCTACGATGCGCCTCGACTACACAAGCTAGTACGTCATCTTCATTTTTTGCGATGGGTGCCAATTCTACAAAATCCAGCTTTTCTGAATGGTTAGTTTTATCGACAATATTAAATACTTGATCAAAACATACCCGTTTCAAAATATGAGCCAGTTCACCTTTTTGTAGAAAAATAACTGGTTTTTTGTTGGATATTTTGGCAAATTCAATGGAAATTCTGGCTAACAACCCTAACGCAGTACTATCGAGCATTTCGGCGTGTTCCAGATCAACCGCAATTTCTGAAAAATCAGGTTGCTTAAAAAGCTGATCAATATGGTTTTCTAACCCAGCGCACTGAGAATATCGGATCACCCCGACAAATCTTATATATTCAACTGAATCAACTCTTGCACAAAGAATCGTTCCCTGCATCATTGCTGCTCCTTTTCTACAATAAAGACGGTAATATCATCGGGAGGGCTATCATTTTGGTACTGTCTAACCGGCTCCATAAATTCTGATATCTTAATTGGGTTAGATTGTGCGAATTCTAATAGGTAAGATTCACTCGCCGGAGTATTTCCTGAGGAAAGCACTTCGAGCCAACCATCGGAGACCATCAATAATTTAAAACCGCCTCCGACACCCACATTTTTGTTATTAAACGTTGCCCAATCAAATAAACCGAGTGGAAATCCATCGTCTTTAAGAGATTCAGCCTGCCCTCCTCGTACCAAAACTGGCGCGGGGTATTGACCAGCGACACTATAGGACAAGTTTTGAGTTTGACAGTCAATCACCGCATAAAATAAGGTGATGTGTTTGCCCAAATTAGCTTTGACGAGTTCGTCATTAAGGTAAGTCAATAACTCAGAAGGATTGATAATACGCTGATTTTCACCAGTTCTAAACTGACGTAATGGCTGATTAATCAAACTTTTTAGCATCATGGTCACAAAAGCAGCAGCCGAACCATGGCCAGAAACATCCGCAAAATAAAAGCCTGTATAACGAGGTGAAATTTCAAAATAGTCAACAAAATCACCACTTAAATTAAGCGAAGGAACAATGATATGTTGAAAACGATACCCGTTAATAACGGCATCTGCTGGTGGTAACAATTGTAATTGCGCCAGGCGGCCGGCCTCCTGATCCTTTTGCAATAGCCCAAGGTTCTTTTGCAGTTCACGGTTGGCGATCTCTAGTTCATCTTTATAATTTTGATTTTCGACTTCCAGATAGCTTCTATGTAAGGCATTTTGCACTGCATTTTCTAACACGGCCATATCAGTAATGGGCTTAACCAAATAATCGAGCGCACCGAGTCTTAGCGCTTCAACTACGTCATTAATTTGGCCAGCTCCAGAAACAATAATAATAGGAGTTTCAGGTGACAGCCCACTTATTTTTGCGAGTAATGTCATGCCATCCATTTCGGGCATTCTTAGATCACATAACACTAAACTGGGCTGAAATTCACAAAATAATGCCAGTCCCTGTTTACCATCCACGGCCTGAATAACATTATAACCGCTGTCTTCGAGATAAATAGCCATGCTCTCTCGAACGATAGCTTCATCGTCAATTACCAGAATACTTTTCAATTTAGAAGAATTACTCAGGGTATTAAAAACCATGTCCATGTTTTTTCCACTTCCCATTCACTATTTATCATTCTATATCAACCTATAGGATACTACTGATTAAAATCCAGGCAACTGTTTGTTGGTATTTTCATTGACCATTTCGCAATTATTTTCTAATATTGAGTAAAATAATACATATTTAAACAAATCTCAAGCTACTTAAACCGGATTAGATTCTTGGTTCGAATATCTAAAATACAAAAGGGGTCACTCATGACATCAGCGGATAACGACTATAGCGAAAAAAGAAATTTCATCAGAATGTTTGTAAACGCAAAAGTTAAAATTACTGATCCGACGACTGGAAACGTTTTTGAGGGCGAAGGTAAAAATTTAAGCGGCGATGGAGCAATGTTCATAACAAATGAAAAGTTTGAGGTGAATCAACAACTTAGTTTAGATATCAGCTCTGAACAGAGAAAAATGGCCACATTAACAGCTTCATTCGAAGTTGTCCGAGTTGAACCAATCGACAATGGGCTGTTTGCAATTGCAGGGACTATGATTGATGTAAAATAGGGTTTACCTATGTCTGGGGACATAGGTACTATTTATCTTTCCCGGTTGGTCGTTAAGTCGGTTATTTTCATCAAGGATCCGTTATTTCCTTGATTAATTTAGCGAGTTAGATTTTAAAAATCGCAATCATCCTCATCTTCTTCCTCACATTCAAATTCATCATCTAACGGTAATTCACCGTCAAATATCTTGTATTTCCTGTTCTGTAACCATGCATCTCGCACAAAGAGGTATTCATCATTGGCAGATTCTAACTGCTCTTCTAGAGACATTATTGCCGCTCGCTTGTCCATCAATTCAATAATTTTGACCTGATTTCTGGTTCGAATATGGTCAATCTGGTTAATCAGGTCCGTTTCTGAATCAACTGGAAGCGCAATGGTGTCTCGCAAGGTCGAAGGACCGAGTAATGGCAACATCATATAGGGACCATCACCAACCCCCCAGGTGGCTAAAGTCTGACCGAAATCCTCATCGTGTTTTTGCAACCCCATACTAGAAGCTGGATCCCACAAACCGACAATGCCTAAGGTAGAATTAATGACAAATCGGGCCAGATCGGATATCGAGTCTGTCGGCTTTCCTTGCAATAAATTATTTAAGAAATTAGGTACATCCTCCAAATTACTAAATACATTGCTCACCCCGGTTTCAAGAAAATCAGGGGTAACCGCCTTATAGCCGACGGTAATCGGTCTTGCCACCGTTTTATCAATCGCTATATTAAAACTATAGACCTTGCGGTTCCAACCTTCCCAGGGATCACTGGGATTTGAACCTGTAGAGGCACAGCCAGTCACGGTAATAACCATCAAGAATAAGGCTATAAACTTTAATTGGTACAAGAGAGGTTCTCCAACAAGGCTTAAGGGATAATGTAAATATGGGCGCATACTATAACCCAGATCAATCCATATTTCGGGAATTATTTAGCACATATTTTAGACAAAAAAAATCAGGCGCTACCGAGTAACGCCTGATTAGATAATTTGAAATTAGAACAAATTAACGAAAATGTCGCTTATTTACCGCCACATTTGCCTTCGCCACATTTGCCTTCTTTCTTAGCTTTTTTCTTATCGCCACATTTACCTTCGCCACATTTGCCTTCTTTCTTAGCTTTTTTCTTATCGCCGCACTTACCTTCGCCGCACTTACCTTCGCCGCATTTGCCTTCTTTCTTGCCTTTCTTATCGCCGCATTTGCCTTCGCCGCATTTTTTGTCTTTTCCTTCGCCACATTTTTTGTCTTTCTTGTCGCCACATTTGCCGTCTTCACCAACAATTGTTTGAACCTGATCAACTTGAGCGAATGGATTTGCATCAGCAGAAGCAGTATTGATATACATCATTGCAAATAATAAAGTTCCAACTACTGTCGCTATTTTAGTTAGTTTTTTCATGAGTGTTATTCTCCGTTTCTTAAATTTAAGTTAAAAACCCAACATATATCAGGTTACTCTAAGGACTGAGCATAAAGTCGATTGTTACAACCCTTAAAAGTAAAGTGTCCAACTAGCAGAACACAAATAATGGACAACTGGAATACTATCTAATTCAACTTTTATTGATAAGCATCTGAATTTGAATTCCATTGTTCCACAGTTAGCCGAGCAATTATTAAAACAAACCGAGTAACTGCGAGGTTAAAGATGCACTAGCAGGAGCATTTATGCAACTACTTATTTGTGTCAAAGTTCACAAATCAATATAAATCATACTGTTAAACGAATAAATCAAGGCGATTCAGTCGGACTTTGGGAGCCTTTTAGCGCTTAATTGCTGCTTGGCATAATCGATTTGCTTTTGAATTCTAGCGGTATCGTTACCCGATTTTTCAAGCAAGGATAACAATTTCTGCCAACTTCCAATTGCAAACTCATATTGCTCTTGTCTCAAGTAGATAAACCCCAAAGTTAGCAGAGCACTTTGATGCTCTGGTTGAATCGATAACGCATTTTGTAACAAATTAATCGACTTAGAAATATCGGAAGCATTAGAGCGAAGTGATAAAATTTGTGCATTGGCAACAAACCAGTTCGGCCTTGCTTCAATCCTGAGCGCTTTTTGCATTGCAGCGTCAGCTAAATCGATCATTCTCAATTGAAAGTAACTTTCTGCCAGCATAAACCACAACTGACCATTTTGAGGCTCTTGAGCAATGGAACTGCGAAGGGCCAATATCAAAGCCTGAATATCGCCGCTCTTTATTGAAGTGCTTTTACCGGCTTGAATCTGGCTCATGTTTTCAACGGCCATTTGCCAATCATTTTGTTTTTCTGCATTACCTAAGTAATAATAACCTGCAGGTGCTATCAATAAGATAAGTGCCGGAAACATTAATAATATTTTTGCGCTATTAGTCGGACTCTTTTTTGTCAAAACGGTCGAAACATTTTGTTGTTGCACACTAAACCAGAGATAAGTCAGGGCTGACGCTAAACTTAAACCCACCGCTATCCAAAAACTATTCATCGTTCACTTCCCGATTATTCAAATACCATCTCAAGAAAAATATTAAAAACAACACCAGAAAAATAACGGGTCCAGCCCAGAGAAAGGCATTACTCTGACTCATTTCCGGCTTAAATAAAATAAACTCGCCGTAGCGCTGTTTCATGAAATCCAAAATTTGTCGATCGCTTTCACCGGCTTTTAATTTTTCATAAACAATCTGTTTTAGATCCAACGACAAGGTTGAATTAGAGTCAGCGAGATTTTGATTTTGACACTTAGGGCATCTAAGCTCATAAGTCAGTTTTTGAAACCTGGCGGCCAGCTCTGAATCGTCAAAGTCATAAATATCGATCGCTGCAAAACCAACAGTAGACAACAATAACAACACCGTTAAGAAAAATATTTTTGTAAGAAAAGACTTGTTCATCAACTAAAACCCCTTCTTTATTTTATCAATCAATGGTAAAAATATATTTTGATAAACCTCAGGACTAACCACCCCAACATGGCGGTATCTCACTTTACCTTTTGGATCGATCAGAAAAGTTTCCGGCGCACCATAAACGCCAAATTCAATCCCTAACCGACCATTTTGATCAAACAGGTTCCAATCATAATAATTACCCTGCTCTCGCAAAAATTTTAGTGCTTTTTGTTTTTTGTCTCGATAATTTAAACCGACCAAAACGATGTCTTTATTTTCAGCGTAGTTTTTCCAAAAAGGATGTTCGGAATAGCAGGAAGGACACCAGCTCGCCCACACATTCAACAAGGTTATTTTACCTTTAAAATCCTCTTGAGTATGAATCAAATCCTCTTGCAACAGATCACTTACTTTAAAAACCGGTGCGGGACGGTCTATTAGTTGAGATGGCAATTCTGTTTTATCCTGACCGATCAAAAAATAAAAGATCACCACAAATACCACAAACACACTTAAGGAAATGACGGATTTCAACACCTGGCTATTGCTCTTCATATTGACCCCCTCTAACTGATTGCCATATCGGGCTGAGTTTGACTATCACTTGATTGATTGCCTTTCGCTTGGTTATATTTTGCCTGGTTATATTTTGCTTGATTGTCTTTAGCTTGCAATTTTCGATAGCGCTTATCGAGTAAAGAAATAATGCCACCAAATCCCATAAAGATTGCCCCAAGCCAAATCAATCGAATAAAAGCTTTAACATAAATTCTAACCGACCAAACCTGGCCCTGATTATCCAGCGGCTCACCCAAAGCAATATAGAGATCTCTGGATAATGTTGCATCGATATCCGCTTCGGTCATCATCTGACCACCCGCTAAATAAAATCGTTTTTCAGGTTTTAACGTCAACAACATCGAATCACCTTGGTAAATATCAAAACTCACAATAGTCGCTCGGTAATTTTCCATCTGTACATTTTCTACGGCTTTCATTTTAAAATTGTAGCCAGCGATTTCCTGAGATTCGCCAACCGCCATTCTTAAATCTCTTTCGACGCTGTAGTAAGAAGTTAAAACGACACCCGCTAAAAGGACTACGACGCCGATATGGGCAAGTGTCATTCCAATGGTCGCCCGGTTTAGACTGGCAAGTTTTGCACTCAAGCCTTTTTTGTATTTAGTTAATAAAGTTAAATTATAAAAACTATTCAAGCCAACCCATAAAGACAAAGCTAAACCCACAAACACCCAAAGATAAAAACGGTCTAATAACCAAGTAGAAAAGAGACTCAAAACAACCGAAATGGCCGCAATTTTTAATAGCGGAATTTTTAGTTTACTAAAATCATGTTTTTTCCAATTGAGTAATGGTCCGACCCCCAACAACATAAATATCGCAACCAATGGAATAGGAAATATGCTGTTAAAATAAGGCGCGCCGACTGATATTTTTTTACCCATAGCATCAGCAAAGAGTGGGTACAAAGTGCCAAACAGAACGATAAAGGTTGCACTAATGAAAAGTACATTATTCAGTAACAAAAACATGTCTTTTGAAAACTCGCTAAAATTGGCTTTTGTTTTAACCTTGCTCGCTCGAAAGAGAAATAGAATTAACGCGCTGCCAACAACAAAGGCGAGAAAAAATAAGATAAAACGACCACGAGTCGGATCATTGGCAAAAGCGTGTACCGAGGTCAATACGCCTGAGCGGATCAAAAAGGTACCTAACAAACTGAGAGAAAATGTGGCTAATGATAACCCTAAAGTCCAGCCTTTAAATGAATTGCGCTTATCGGTGACCGCCAAAGAATGCATTAAAGCCGTACCACTTAACCAGGGCATAAAAGAAGCATTTTCGGATGGATCCCACATCCACCAGCCGCCCCAACCTAACTCATAATAGGCCCACCAACTACCGAGCATAATTCCCAAGGTTAAACTGGACCAGGCAGCAATCGTCCAGGGCCGCGTCCAGCGAGCCCAGGTAGCATTCCACTCACCTTCAATTAATGCGGTAATCGCAAATGCAAAAGAGACGGCAAAACCAACATAGCCCATATAAAGCAATGGCGGATGGATGATTAAACCAAAATCTTGCAATAAAGGATTTAAGTCAGCGCCATCAACTGGATAAAAAGGTAAGGTTCGTTCAAAAGGATTTGAAGTAAATAATAGAAAAGAGACAAATCCACAGCCAATTATTCCTAATACTGATAATATTCGCGAGTGGCTCAGTTTAGGTAGATTCTTGCCGGTTAAAGCAACCGCCAGTGTCCAACCAGAAAAAATGAGTACCCATAACAAAAAAGAACCTTCATGAGCACCCCAAACCGCAGAAATTTTATATCGGTCAGGTAATAGAGAATTTGAATGTTGAGCAACATAGGCAATGGTGAAGTCATCGATAAAAAAGGCATAGGCCAAGCAAACAAAACTACCGAATAATGATACAAAAAACAAAATCGCTAATGGCTTAGCGGTGTAAACCAAAGACATTTGTTTGGTAAAAGTTCCCAGCAAGGGAAAAACACTCAAACTAATCGAAATAACAAAAGCGAACACTAATAAATAATTACCAAATTCCGCGTGCATGATTATTCTTGTCCTTCGCTTTTTGATTTGGTTCTGTCCACTGGGTGACCAGCACGCTCGAGCGCGTCTAAAACTTCCGGCGCTTTATATTCTTCATCATGTTTTGCAAGGATATTACTCGCGACAAAAACCCCTTCGGAATTCATCTTACCCATGGCAACCACGCCCTGCCCTTCTCTAAACAGGTCGGGCATTATTTTGTCGTAAGTCACATAAATATCCGCCACCATATCAGTCACAATAAATTCGGTCAGTAACGAACTACTGCTTCGCTTAACGCTACCGTCTTTAACCAAGCCACCAATTCTGAAAATCCTGTCGACAGGCGCCTTACCGGCCTGTACTTCCGTAGGCGTCACAAATAAATTCATTTTTTGCTCGCTCGCATAAAGTACCAGAGCGACCACGATGGCCACACCAATAACACTCGATAAAATAGCGGTTAAGCGTTTCTTTCTATGGGGTTTCATCGCCATTTCTATTGTGCCTCATTGTTTGCATTTAGTTGATTATTTGCATTTAATTGACTACGAGCATCCATTCTCTTATAAAACTTAATTAAATTCCTTTGGTTACGTTTAGCCAGCTGTTTTGAATAAATAAAATAACTGACTAATCCTGACAGAACGACGCCATAACATAGCCACACATAAAAACCATGTCCGCCCATTTCAATAAATTCTTTAAAACTTTGAAAATACATTTTTACCTACCGCAATGACTTGCTCTAATCGTTATTGATTGGTGACCAGCTTTTTGACCCAACCCGATAATTTTTCCCGCAGCAAAATTTCAGCTTTCACTCTTTGTAGCAAAACCGTCACAAAGTAGACTTGAAAAGCCACAATCATGGTTAACAAAGCTTTAAGCATATCGGCATCCATTGATGGTTTTTCAAATTTGCTGATAGTCGCCCCTTGATGCAGCGAGTTCCACCATTCTACCGAAAAATGAATGATAGGAATGTTAACCAGGCCAACCAGAGCTAAAATAGCGGCTGCCCGATCGGCTGTTTTACGGTCGTCAAAGGCATTATGTAGCGCCATAAACCCTAGATATAAAAATAATAAAATTAAAAATGAGGTTAATCTGGCATCCCAGACCCAATAGGTTCCCCAGGTCGGTTTACCCCAGATGGCACCAGTAATGAGTGCTAACAAAGTAAATATCGCGCCAATCGGCGCGCAACTAACGGAGACAATATGAGCCATTTTAATCCGCCAGATAAAACCGATACCGCCACTGAGTGCCATCAGCACATAAACAAACATTGAAAGAAAGGCAGCTGGCACATGAATATACAATATTCGCACAGTATTGCCTTGTTGGTAATCGAGTGGTGAAAACAGCAATCCGAGCGCCAATCCAGCAGCAAACAAAATGAACGTCGCCGCGCGAAACCACGGGAGTAACTTATTTGAAAACTGATAGAACCAC
Source organism: Kangiellaceae bacterium (assembly GCA_030590405.1). Taxonomy (GTDB): domain Bacteria; phylum Pseudomonadota; class Gammaproteobacteria; order Enterobacterales; family Kangiellaceae. The sequence continues at coordinate 5,565 of JAUUYO010000047.1, read as the reverse complement.
TTAGGTGATGCTAATTGATAAAACCATGTCCACATACTATTTTAAAACCTATTTTAAAACCTATTTCAAAACCCAATTCAAAACCTGATGTAAAAACCTAACGTAAAAACTAACTGAAAAGCCAATCCAAAATCTAGGAGCCTGTCCGAGAATAGGAAACCTACTACGGTCTCTATTCTCGGACAGACTCCTAGTCGATTGATATTTTCATCGCCGCCGCGCCTGCATGCGGCGCGAGTATTATACTAAGAATTAACAAAGCGCCTAATATTGCCAACTGACCACTATAGTCTAATCCTATAGAGGCCGCCTGTACCGCAGAAGCGCCAAATATCAATACTGGTATAAATAATGGCAAAACCAGCAAGGTTAATAATACCCCACCATTTCTGAGTCCTAAAGTCAGGCACATACCAATCGAACCAATCAAACAAAGCGTCGGCGTGCCAAGCAGTAAACTCAACATCGCCACCCAATTGGCTTGCATATCGATATTAAACAAAACCCCAATCAATGGCGCAATCATCACTAACGGCAAACCTGTCACCAGCCAGTTGGCGGCACTTTTTGCTATCACAATACTGGAACCTGGAACGCCTGCTAATAATAATTGCTCCAGACCGCCTTCTTCATAGTCGGCTTGATAAAAGCCATTCAAAGACAATAAAATACTCAGCAAAGCTGCTACCCAGATAATTCCGGGAGCCAGAAAAGCAAGCTGAACCGGGTCTGGGGTGACCGCTAAAGGAAACAGACTGGTCACTATGATAAAAAAAGCCAGCGGGTAGACAAATTCCGATTGGCTGCGCAACACCACCGAAATCTCTCTTTTAACCAATGACCAAAGCGGACTACTCATGCGAGACCTTCGTCCATCAAATAAGTTTCTTTCCAGTTAGTTTCATTGAGACGGAGTTCGGTTAACCCGTTGATCCCTTCGATGGTTTGATGTGAAGTCAAAATAATCATGCCGCCATCAGCTAAGTGTTGATTGCAAGCTCGCTCTAACCATGCCTGACCTTCGACATCTAAAGCCACCATGGGTTCATCTAACACCCATAAACTGACCGGTTCAGAAATAATTCGGGCGAGTGCCACCCGGCGTTTTTGACCCGCCGAGAGATTACCCACTAATTCGTCATGGTAAGCGCCTATTTTCAGTTGTTCAAGTGCCTGTAAGATAATCGCCTGATCCTGAGTAAATCTTAATTGTTGATAAAAATCCAGATTTTGCTCGATGCTGAGTTTCGGCTTTAAACCGAGAGCATGACCAATATAGAGAAGATGGGCGTAAAAATCATCTTTAACATCATCAATATTGGCGTCGTTCCAGCGGATCAGCCCTTGATGGCGATGACTTAATCCACACAAACACCTCAGTAGCGAGGTTTTACCGGAACCATTGGTCCCTTTGATCTGAATAGCCTCTCCCGCCTTCATACTAAAACTCACCGGTTCAAATAGCGGCAATTCTGACCGAAATACGGTGAGATTTTCTATCTTTAATCGATTGTCAGGCTTTTGTTGCAAATTATTACTCTCTAATGCCGATGCATTGCTCGAAAAATGCGGAGCTTTAAAACAGCGGCTATACTATAGGAAAGACAGTCTTTTTACCATTGATGCAGGACAATATTGTGCAGATTACACCAAACGATGTGGGTGCCAGCAAAGGACATTTAAATAGCCTTGACCCCAAAGTGCTGCAGTTAATAAATAGTCTTGCCAATAAGCCTTTATTAATAGAAAAACTGGTATTAAATCAAGCCCAGGGAGTACTACTTAAGATAGCTTCAAACTTAGGCCAGCTAAGCCTTCAACTACCACTCAAAACCAGCAATTTATTCAAAAACATCAGCCAAAACAACGTGAAATTATCTTTAAGCATTAATCACCAACAACAGGTTCGATTACAGCTCACTCCAAGCAATTCGATAGAGGCCGGTAATCAACCGAGTAAGGCCATTGTGTTCCAAAAATCAAGCCTGTTAGCGGAGCAAATATTAAAGTTGGGTAATCCGCTATCAATTGCCGTTAAAGCCGAAAAATCAACTCTTCACCAATCGAATTCGACTGCCTCAAAACAAACTCAATTGAATCACTCAGCACAAAACCCGCAAAAACTAAAATTGACCGCTGAACAATTAACCAAACTGACCGCTAGCAGCCCAAAGACTAATCCTCAAACATCGGCGGCTCTCGCAGGCTCTCCGCTTCGAACTTCTGACCCCTTAGAGAGCAATTTATCGGCAAAGGTTCAAGCAACGGCGTCCAGCAAGTCACTGAGCAGTGATGAACTTACCCTTGCCAGTGCCGCCAAACAGTTATTAAAAAACCATTTTTCTAAACAACTACCGGTTTCCAAGCACTTGCAGGCCATCAGTCAGGCCGCTAAAACCTTGGCGAAGCTGGAGTCTCCCGGCCCATTAGAGGTGAGGTTGCAAAATCAACTGAAACAACTTTTGGCCGTTATTCAAAAACCGACGACTCACACCGCATCAGAAATCAAACAACGAGTCACCAACAGCGGCCATATGTTGGAAAAAAATCTGGGCAAACAACTTGTTCAAGCCGAGCAAGAAGCTAAACAGCCGAATAAGTTGGAAAATCAAAAATTAGATCTACCGCCCCCGATCAAGACTCAGTTTTCGATAGAACAAAAAAAAGTGCAAACCGCTAAACTGGAGGGACAAACAGCACTCCCCAAAGCGACTAAAAAACTCACCACTGAAGCAAGCCAAAATAACGATGTGAAATTGCTTTTGATGAAAATAAGAGCGACTCTGGAGTCCATCATCAAACCGGTCAAACCCGCCTCTGGCGAGCAAAACCAGCCCCAGTCAGCCACTCCGACAGATGCGCCAAAAGCGGCTAACGCTAAACCAATACCTGCCGAGCAAATACTCGTCAACAACAAAACAAAATCCACCGCTCAAACAAAAATCCAGCTGGCCAACCAACAGCAAATGGTGATTAAACAAGCTAACGAATTACTCACTGAAGTAAAAAACATTGTCTCTCAAATCGAATCAAATCAATTACTGAGCCTGAAAAACGAAAGCCCCAACTTGCACCAGTTTCTGGTTGACTTGCCGTTCAAAAACAACACCGAAATTGACTCGTTTGAAATGTTATTTGAGCGTTCGGATAAACTTCAGAAGGGACAAAAGGTAAAGCGCTGGAAGGTGGTGGTGCGCTTTGACCTGAAACCTTTAGGGCCGATGTTCGCACGAATCGAACTGGAAAACGAACGAATATCGACTCACTTTTTTGCCCGAGAACAACAAACCGCTCAGCTCATCAATCAACATTTGCATGTTTTAAAAAAATCGCTGTTTGCTGCAGGCGTGAATATCGAAAAGCTTGCGGGCAGTCAGGGGAAAATTCCGGAACGGTTACTCACTGACAATGAACGACTGGTTGATACCCACGCATGAGCAAAACAGATAAAAACGCCACTCCGCCAACAATAAAAAAAGCCGCTGCGCTTAAATATGACGGCGTTAACACCCCAAAACTAGTCGCCAAAGGGGATGGCTTACTCGCCCAACAAATTGTCTCTTTGGCAGAAAAAAACGAGGTGCATGTCCATTATGATCCACTGCTGCTGGATGTGTTGACCCGCCTGGAACTCGGCGATGAGATCCCCGAAACCCTTTATCTGGCAGTCGCCAAAATTATCGCTTTTGCCTATTACTTACAAGGTAAGCATCCGGATATACCCAGAAAAGACAATTCTGATGCTTATTTATCACTTGAACGCGAGCCTGATAATGGCGAAATTGATGATGACGAAACGAGCGTTCCTGCCAGGCTTCCTCTTCTTTAACCTATCGACCTTAACTCTTGCTAAACGTTAATCAGGCTTAAAGAGCTTCTAGCGCTTTTCGAATATCTTCAATCAAATCTTCAACATCTTCAATACCGACCGACAAACGTACCAGACTATCTGAAATACCCAACTTCTTGCGTATGTCTTTAGGAACCGATGCATGGGTCATAACCGCAGGATGATTCACCAGACTCTCAACGCCGCCTAAACTTTCCGCGAGTGCAAATAATTTAAGGTTCTGCATAAACTGATTGGCTTTTTTTAGCCCACCTTTAACAACGACCGAGATCATACCGCCAAAACCGCTCATTTGCTCTGCGGCTAATTCAGATTGAGGATGAGAGTTCAGCCCCGGATAGTAGACTTGCTCAATCATAGGGTGAGCGGTTAACCATTGAGCAATACGCATACCATTTTCATTGTGGGTTTTCATTCGCAACGCAATGGTTTTTAACCCGCGCAATGCCAGATAACTATCAAAAGGTCCAGCTATTGCACCAACGGAATTTTGTAAAAAGGCCAAATCTTCGGCTAATTTATCATTATCACCAACCACCGCAATGCCGCCGACCATATCGGAATGGCCGTTAATATATTTGGTTGCTGAGTGCATCACAATATCAAAACCAAAATCAATCGGCCGCTGATTAAACGGAGTGGCAAAGGTATTGTCGACCACCGCAATGATGCCGTGCTCTTTGGCAATATCCGCGACGGCCTTCAAATCGACTAACTTCAGCATGGGATTGGTCGGGGTTTCCACCCAGATCATTTTTGTACTGGATTTAATTGCAGCTTTAAGCGCATCGAGATTTGAGAGATCGACAAAATCAAACTCAACCCCAGCGCTGCGTTTGCGCACTTTATCAAATAAACGAAAGGTGCCGCCATACAGATCATCCATGGCTATCACATGCTCGCCACTGCTGACCAGCTCTAAAATAGTGGCCGTCGCCGCCATTCCCGATGCAAAGGCAAAACCTCGGCGACCATTTTCCAATGCGGCGATACAACGCTCATAGGCAAATCGGGTCGGGTTTTGGCTGCGCGAATATTCAAATCCCTGATGGACCCCTGGCGCTTCTTGTACATACGTCGAAGTCTGGTATATCGGTGGCATAACCGCACCAGTGGTAGGATCTGGGTGTTGGCCACCATGAATAGCCATGCTTGCAAATTTGAGTTTAGTGTTTTCAGACATGTTAGATCTCTTAGTAGATTGAGGTTAGAACAGCTCTAGATCGGTTGGCTTATCTTAAAACCGCATTGTAAGAATAGCCCAGGAGCTTGTCCGAGAATGGGAAACCTACTACGGAAGAAGCTACTTTGGCCAGATTTCCCTCGTTACGATATCTATTCTCGGACAAGCTCCTAACTCTTGGCAAGGGCTAATTTTTAGCCTGCCAGGCTTGCAGTGAATCATCAGGAAATTTCTCTCTGATTTCAAGAAACTGAGATAAATGCGCAAAAAACAATTCCACCAGACCTGGATCAAAATGTTTACCCTTTTGTGATTTGATCAGCTCGAAGATATTTTCATCGGTCCACGCTTCTTTATAGCACCGCTTGGAACAAAGAGCATCAAACACATCGGCCAAGGCGGTAATGCGTCCATTGCGTATTCGCGCCCATGGTGAACACCGAATGGCGGTCATCGTGAACACCAATTGGCGCTGATGATGAACACCGAATGACGGCTGAACGTGAACACTTTTGCGTTTTAGCGCCACTTA
>JAUUYO010000128.1 GCA_030590405.1 Kangiellaceae bacterium | reverse complement strand
GTTCAGGGAAAACCACCGCTGCGGATTTGATCCAAACCGTCATGACGGCAGCTCATGAAAATCTATTTCAGTATAATCCAGGGCAAGATGAAACGACTCAAAGAGGGCGAGGTGGTAAAAAAGTTAGAACTCTGGCATCTTACATATTAGGCTGTGATGATGGTAGCTATTCAAGATTAAATCCAACAGACGGCTACATGGCAGCCACTTATTATCCAACCCAGGGAGAAAGTGGAGAAGCCTTTACCGCGCTGATAGGTGTGCGTGCATGGATTGAAAATGCGGGAAAAAACAGACTCGCCAAGCAAGAAGAGTTAGTCTTTTATATCTTAACCCAGCAGCAACATCGATTGCTAACCCTAGATGATTTACAACCCAGTCAAGCGGTACTAACTCTGGATAATTTACATGCGAGTTTAATTCAGTTCTTTGGAAAATCCTGTGTTGAAAAATACGATACAAAACGTGCTTATTTGCGCCGGCTTTATGGTGTACTTCGCGGTAAAAAAGATGCTGTCACCGAAGTAGAAGCAATGAATGCCGCCAAAGCTTTCTCTCGATTTATGGCTTATAAACCGGTACAAAGTATTAATCGTTTTGTAGCCGACGAAATACTGGAAAAGAAAGACTTAGGCGAAGCCGTTCGCTCTATTTCTGGGCAACTCAAAACCATTCATTCTATGGAGCGTGATGCGAGCCGGTTGCAAGAGTCTGTTGATATTTTACATAGTGCCAATAATACCAGTCAACTCTATATCGAAAGTTGGCGAGATCTACAAGTAGCCCGTTATACTTTAGCTAAATACGACTTTCTAACTTATCAACAGAGCTATCTTGGCGCAAAAAGTCAACAGAAGCAGTTTGATAGCGAGCAGTCAGAATTAGATCAAGGTATCCAACTCAATAGTGAAAGAGCAGCTCAACTACGAGAGCAAACTATCGTATTGCAAGCGCAAAGACTGGGTATATCGGCACTTCAACAAAAAGATGAATTAGAAAAACAAAAGCAAACGGAAAGCCTTCATTTGAGGAAAATAGCGAAAGACCTGTTGCAACAAAGTTTAATATTGGACGAAATGGTTCAAGCAACTCAGCAAATTATGCGGTTCATGCAAGAGGTCAATATTCAAAAAGAATTACCATTGCTAAATCAACTTAATATTATTGGCACAGCCAAGAAAATACTCGCCCTTGAGCCTGACCAACTGCTGGATGTTCAAAGCTTATCATCGGGAGATATGTTTAACAACATACAAGGGTTGGAATTGCAGCTAGATAAATTTCGAGAAGCACAGTACCAGTGCAATCAATGGTACTCTCTATGGTCAGATTCGGAGCAAGGGGTAAAATCGCCTTTAACTCAAATAGCGAACCATCTTGATCGGGTCGAAATCGCTTATCAACAAACAGCCAGAGAAAGGCGCAAAAAGGAAGCAGTAGTTGATAGATTAGAAAAACAGAAAGTCTCTTATCCTGATTATGTTGAAAAAGCAGTTTTAGCGATTGAGAGTCAATGCCCAAAAGCTGATCCTCGAGTATTATGTGATTATGTCGAAGTCATTGATGAACGTTGGCAAATGGCTATCGAAGGTTATTTGGGTGGGGCACGTTTTTCAATATTGGTTGATGACAACTATGAAGCGCAAGCTATTCGAATTATTCGTAACCTGCCTGGAAAAAATAACCGCGCAAGGATTATTCAGGGACAAAAAGCCCAAAAAGATGCAGAGCGAATTTCGTTAGACAAAAATTCAATTTGTCATGTGATGCAGTTTAATCATGCCACGGCAAAGAACTATATTATGGCCAGTTACGGAAGCTTGCTGAGGGTTGAGGACGAACATGAATTGCGAACTACGCGGCGCGGGTTAACGGTTGATTGCCTGGCTTCTGGAAACTACTCAATGTTCCGCTGTGATATTGCCGAAAGCCAATTGGTTTTTGGTGAGAAAGCGCGAAAACGAGCACTGGCCGGACAAAAGATAGAGCTAGAAGAGTTGACTATTTATTGGGACCAACTGAATAAACAAATGCAACAGGCGAAGCAGCTTAATCAACAGGTTGAGCAATTAAAGCCGATCAATATCTCTGAACAACTTTCCGAGGCGCTAAGTTGTCACCGAGAATTACAGATGATTGAGAACTTAATTGATCAAATTGACCTAAGTGATCACCAAGCATTGGAGGATAAGTTACAGGATCTTGAATTACAAGAAAAGTCGAGAGAGGCAGAAGGACGACTGCTAACTGAGAGCCTCGGTAAACTAAAGAACAAAATAGAAATGTTAGCCAGGAAGCTAATTCGGCTTAGTGATGAAAAAGAACAAGCGCTTTTAATGGTTGATGCTTGCGAAGAAAATCTTAAAGAAATATTGGAGACATGGACCGAATTTGATCTTGACTCTGCTCTTAATTATGCGGTTATTGATGCGAAATCACTCTCAAAAGAGGTAGCAACGAATCAACTTGAAGAGTATGAATCTAGTTTGCGTCAATATGAGCGGCAAGTAGACGACAGGATTAAATCTCACAATCAAATCTGTCAACCGTGTGACTCCCTGATTTATATCGCTTATACAGGAGAATTAAGTTCGGCATTGTTTTCGAGAATTGTTAAATTGCAACAACAAATCGATAATATTTTTAATCGCCTCAAAAATAATATTCTGTTAGAGAAACATCAAGAATTAAAACTGCTTACAGAGAGTTTTAACCATACGTTTGTGACCAACCTTTGCCATTCAATTCATCAGGCAATCAATGATGGCAAGCGACAAATCGATTTGCTCAATCAGGAACTCAAAAATCACCGTTTTGGTGATGATCGTGAAATGTTCCGTTTTGATTATCGTTGGGTAGCTGAATTTAGAGAGTACGCCAGATTTTTTGAAGAAGTGATCAAAAATCCTGATCTGAGTGATGGACAAACCTTATTTGAAGCCAGCTTCAAAAAGCAGAGCATTCAAGTTAGAGACAAATTAATGGCTATGTTGCTTAATGAAGATAATGATAAAGCACTTAAAGAGCTTAATCGTATTGCAGATTATAGAAATTATCGAGAATATGAAATTTACAAAGAAGTGGAAGGAAAGCCATCCATAGCCCTCAGTGAGTATGGAACAGGATCTGGCGGGCAGCTTGAAACTCCGGCTTATATTATTCGAGCTGCAGCTATTACCTCTGCTTTCCGTTTTTCTGAAGGAAGCTGCCATTTACGAACTGTTTTGGTAGATGAAGCTTTTTCTAAAATGGACGAAACGCGCTCGCGTGAGGTGATTAATTACTTGACCCAATCACTGGGTTTGCAGTTAGTATTTATTATGCCATCCAGCAAGTGTGGGCCATTTATGGATCTCATTAGTAATGAGTTTGTGTTTGCCAAGTGCCCGAGTACTGCACCACGAGGCGAACTTAAAACACTAGTATTAGTAGATCGTAAAGTTTGCAATCAAGATAAAATTAAGGCTCTGTGGGCTAATCATAAACGTACCGTTTATCGTCAGGCTGAGTTAGATTTTTTAGATGAATTAGTTGTTGAATAATATGCAAAAACCTATTTGGTTAAATGATGAAAAAGAAATTTACTCGATCTCCAAGTATTCCCTGTATTTCTGATTCTTGCGTAAAATTGATCGTGTACCTTTTAAAGTAAACTCATAACCGCAGAGTTTAAAGCGATCCTTATCAGCAATTGACTTAATAATTGTTTCGGTATCTACCGGAGAAAAATCGGCATAATAGTCTCCGCTATTTTTAACCGTTACCAATAAAGTTCTAATATCTTCACCCAGACTAAAATGAAGATCAACACAGTCTTTATCACCCTTGCCGGTAGTAGCTGACCAATAGAGACCATCCGACTTAAAATCACCTTCCCAGCCAATTGTGAGTGAATCATTTTGATCGAGCATAAGCCAGAATTGATCTGGCATTTCTACTTTGTTGAGGCGGGCTTTTGTGGTTTCAATTTTTGCTTCTTCGGCTTCGGTTTTTTCCAGCGGCTGTTCTTCAACAGAAGGCCAGGAAACAATTAGCAAGGTAAATATCAAGATCGCAACCAGACCAATAATGCTGATTTTTTGATTGGCTTTAAACCACAGACCTAATCGATGTTCCCAGCTAGTATTCGTTGAATATTCACCGTCTGTGTTCGCTGAATAGACCTCTTGAGCAATGTATTTTTCGACCGCTGCTTGCGGAATTTCAGCTTGCCCATCCGGGTTTTTATGGGCTGCAATGGTTGGTTCAATCCGGTCTCGGTTAATCATTGGCTGATTGTCGGGGGTGAGATTAACCGGCCCGTCATACCCCATTTGATAATCGTGGTTGTGGCGGATCCTGGCATTACTGATAGTGGCCATCGCAATGGTGCCGATAGCGCCAAGTACTAACAATGCCCATCGAGCGCCATGCTCTAAATAAGTAATACCGAAAAAGTTCAGCCAGTAGATGACTAATGGAATCGCGGCCAAAGGCATTGAAAAGCCAGCATCGCGAATCCGCCGAATTGAAGAACCGGCCAAAATAGGAGAACTGGTTAAAATAAGCAGTACCACAAGAATAGCCGCTTTACTCAACACCGGAGCTAACAGGACTAATAAAAAGTAACAAACAAAGCTTATAAATAAAAAGCGACGCCCATTGTCAAATCCCTTAAAACAGATTAAAGACTTCAAAAGTGGCACTTGTTACTCCTTAGATAGGACGAAAATGGATAAACATCAATTATTTGTGGTTATGTTAGCCGATTTAGCTAACAAAAATCTACGCAATAGCACTCATTTGTTGGCTAAGCCATGTTGAATTGTGGCAAGATAGTTGCGAATAGGCTTTGAATTACAAATAGGCTTTGAATTACAAATAGGCTTTGAATTACAAATAATCTTTGAATTGGGCGTTAACAGTAAAAAAAGGATATAAAGCAGAAGGTAATAATATGAAGATAATAAAAATATTGGTTTGGACGATTCTTCTATTGGCCTTTTTGGCGGGCGGTTACTTCGTTTATCAGGATAGAGAATCCATTGAACTCAACGCAGAAGTCAGAGGACCTTTGTCAGGCGATTTTATCCGGACGCCGCATGGAGTAATTCACTATGAATTAGCAGGCCCTAAGGATGCGGATCTGGTGGTATTGGTCCACGGTTTTTCGGTGCCGAGTTACTTATGGGAGCCAACCTTTCAATTTTTATTACAACAGGGCTATCAGGTTTTACGGTTTGATTTGTTTGGTCGCGGCTTAAGTGACCGACCAGATGAAGAGTATGGGCTTGATCTGTTTTCTGATCAAATCAACGATTTATTAACTGCATTAAAAGTTAATCGCCCGATCCAGTTGTTGGGGCTATCCATGGGCGGTCCAATTGTGACGCGCTTTACCAACCGATATCCGGAAAAAGTTAACTCGCTTATCCTGCAAGATCCACTGGTTAATCAATTAGCCTCAGGAGTGATCTCCCCCTTGGAGATACCTTTTGTCGGCGAATATTTATTTTGTACTTACCTGTTACCCAGTTATGTGAACGGTCATAAAAATGACCCGTCCAAGGGGCATCATTTTGCCCATTGGGGGGACCAATATAAACAGCAATTGCAATATAAAGGGTTTAGGAGAGCGCTACTTTCCTCGTTAAGATATATGGATAAATACCCCTTTATTCAGGAATATCAAAAGCTCGCAACCATCAATATGCCCAAACTATTGATCTGGGGAAGTGACGATCAAACTATCCCGATTTCTGAAGCCGATATATTAATTAATTTAATGCCAAAAATGGAATATCAGGTGATCCAGGGGGCAGGGCATGTGCCAAGTATGGAAATGCCGGATACATTCAATGCTATTTTATTGAAGTTTTTAAAGGAGCATCCATGGAAACCCAAAGAGTAATCATTCGGGTAGACAATCAGATCGCACGGGTGATTTTCAGCCGCCCAGAAAAACACAATGCGCTGGATATGCCAATGTTTTTAGCAATTACCGATGCGATTAAACAAATCAAAAAAAACAAAAATATTCGAGTGGTTATTGTCAGTGGCGAAGGTAAAAGTTTTTGCTCTGGTTTAGACGTAAAATCAGTGATGAAACAGCGTTCCAATATGCTCAAGCTACTCTGGAAATGGTGGCCGGGAAATGCCAATCTGGCACAAAAAGTGACCATTGGTTGGCGGCAACTGAATGTGCCTGTGATCATGGTATTGCATGGAAATTGTTGGGGTGGGGGAATGCAAATTGCTTTAGGCGGCGATTTCAGGATTGCCTCATCCAGTACCTCTTTGTCAATTATGGAAGCTAAATGGGGATTGATCCCCGATATGGGCGGGACTCCAGGGTTAATGGAAAATGTTCCGTTAGATCAAGCCATGCAATTGGCGATGACCGCAGATGTTATTTCTGCTCCTGAAGCGTTGCAAAAAAATCTTATTACACAAATAAACGACGACCCACTGCAAGCGGCAAACCAGTTAGCAGAAAAATTAATTAAACGGTCGCCGGACACTAATCGCAGGATTAAAAAAATGTATCACAAAATTTGGTGTAATAAGCAAGCTAAGATCCTGGCCGCTGAAACCTTTAGTCAATGGAAAATTATTTTGGGTAAGAATCAAAAGATAGCGGTAAAAAAGGAGTTAGGTGAGGATGTTGATTATGTCTGATTGTTTTTTGTTGATTGTTGCGAAAAAAGAGAGCTGTCTTTTATGACTCGAATTTTGATTATTGATGATCGCGCCGACATTCGTTTAAGCCTGACCATGTTATTAAACGATAACGGCTATCAAACCCAGGAGGTCGGTAGTCTTGATGGAGGCAAAAAAGAATTGGTGTGTAGTGAGTTCTCACTGGTGTTGCTGGATATGAATTATGCGCTGGATACCACCTCTGGCGAAGAAGGTTTAAGTTTTTTATCCTGGATGAAATCTAAGGACATCGTTATTCCAGTCATCGCTATGACCGCATGGTCAAATGTGGATCTGGCGGTCAAAGCAATGCGATTAGGCGCGACTGACTTTATCGAAAAGCCGTGGAAAAATAAGCGGTTGCTGCAAATTGTTAATCAACAACTGGCCTATCAAGACTTACAATCACAAAATCTTAAGTTAAAACAACAACTCAAACAAATGCCAAAAAACGAATATGTCTGGCAATCTGATTGTATGTTGCAATTAATGGAAGAAATAAAAACCGTCGCCAATACTGATGTGAGTATTTTACTAACCGGAGATAACGGTACTGGAAAAAGTGAACTGGCGAATCATATTCATCAATTATCGCCGCGTAAAGAAGAGTCACTCATTTCAGTTAATATGGGGTCGATTTCTGAATCATTATTTGAAAGCGAAATGTTTGGTCATAAAAAAGGCGCATTTACCGACGCTAAAAATAATCGTATCGGCCGTTTTGAACTGGCTGAGCGCGGCACATTATTTCTCGATGAAATCGCCAATATTCCACTCTCACAACAGGCCAAACTGCTTCGAGTGTTAGAGACGTGGGAATACGAAGTATTGGGTTCCAGTCAAACCTGCCAGACAAATATTCGTATTATTAGTGCGACTAATGGCGATTTTGATAAATTGATCCAGCAGGAATTATTTAGAGAAGATCTTTATTATAGGCTCAATACTATTGAGTTTCGTGTGCCTTCATTGAAGGAGCGCCATCTAGATATTATTCCACTGACCAAGTTTTTTATTAAAAAATTCGCGCATAAATATCATCGCTCGGAATTAAGTTTAAGTTCTTCTGCACAAAAGGCCTTGGTTGAATATCATTGGCCCGGCAATATCCGGGAATTAAGCCATTTGATTGAAAGAGCCGTCTTGTTAGCTAAAGGTGAGCAAATTGAGTTGGACGATTTGCATTTGTCGAGTAAGCCTGATAATCAAGAGTTACCTTTTATGATGTTAGAAACGGCAGAAATTAAACTGATTAAAATAGCGTTAGATAAAACCGAACAAAACGTGCCGAAAGCGGCGGAGCTTTTGGGCTTAACAAAATCTTCGCTATATCGCCGAATTGAAAAATTTGGAATATCCATTTAGTTTGGATTATCGATTTAGTTTGAATTTTTTTTGTAGGCGCACGTCTACCGAAATATCGAAGGACACATGATAGAAAATTCACTAGAAAACTACATTAATCGAACCTTGATCTTACTTAGCTCACTAATTGTCATTAGTGTAGCGCTTTGGGCGTGGCACGAGGATTTATCTTTGCTGTTGTTGGTTGGCTTAGAAAGCACCCTGGTTTTCTTTCTCTTTATTTTTATCCAAAAATTTCGCAAAAAAATTCTAACCGCCTTTGAGCGAGCCACATTGCATCTCGACGCCATCAATCAGGATGACTTTAATCAATACGCCAAATCCGCCTTTGCTAAGGGAAAGGTCAAATTGTTTCACCAACAACTTAATTTGCTGAGTGAAAACCTCCAGCAACAAAAATCCCGATACGATCAGCATGTGTTTCTGGTTTATCAATTGATTGAGCAGTTGGATACCCCGATTTTAGTTTTTAATCAAAAAAAGCAACTCACCTTTGGTAATACTGAATTTCAACAGTTATTTGGCCAGCCCTGGCAAATGCTAAGACATGCCTCGCCACAGTTATTGGGATTAGAGCTTCGAGAAAATAAATTACAGGGAAACGAATGGCAATTAACGGATTCTTTTCAGGGGCGTATTAATCATCAGCAATGGCAGATCCGACAAAGTGAATTTATTGACAATGGTGAGACTCATCAGCTATTAGTGTTCATCAATATCGAATCAGCATTGCGGCAAAGCCAGTTGAATGCTTGGCAGCAGATCATTCGAGTATTAGGACATGAAATTAGAAATTCACTTACACCTGTTTCTTCATTAGCAGAGAGTTTATCGGCTAAAACTGATAATGCTCGGGAAAAACAGGCGTTAGATGTTATCGCTGAGCGTTGCCAGCATTTGCAAGATTTTGTCGATCGCTATTCATCTCTTTCCAAAAAGCTTCAGTTGTCTTGCCAATGGTCAAGCAGTCGTGAATTGACCAATCGAATTGCAAGACTATTTGAAAACGTCGATCTTCAAGTGGAAAATACTGTTGAGCGCTTGTGGGTTGACAGTCCTTTTTTTGAACAGGTATTGATCAATCTAATAAAAAATGCCATCGAAGCAGAAGCGACACAGGTAACTCTTTCGATTAAACGCTCAAAACAAAATAACCTCATAACAATAGTCGATAATGGTCACGGTTTTGCCAATTTAGAAAATTGTTTTATTCCGCTGTATACCACCAAGCAACAAGGTCAAGGTATTGGGCTCAGTTTTTGTCGAAATATCATCGAGCAGCATGGTGGTATGCTCGAATTAACCAATAATAAAAATAAGGGCGTGACCGTTACAATTCGAATTCCTTTGGGTGATAAAGGTTAAGGAGTGTTCGGAATTTTGCTGGTAGGAGCGCGCCTCTGTGCCGCGAAAGGGTTTAAAGATTCGCGCCGGGAAAGCTTACCCCACGTAGTGCATTGGGTACGGACGCTCCTACCAAAAATTAAGTTTTACAGTTCACTCTCGAACTTAGCGGTTCATTATCGGACCGAATTATTCGATTTTTGATTACACTCATTATTATCCTATTGATTTTAAAAGACTTACCAAGTTGGCACACATCTAGCTATATTCCTTTCAGCGTTATAACAAATTTTGTTACCAAAATAGCAAAAGGAACCCCCCTTAGTGGATATCATTAAAAAAGATCAAAAGAAACGACTGCTAAACCGCTTACAGCAAATTATAGTCGGTGGCTTTATTTTGCTGTTTGTTTTGGGGTTCTATACAAAACAGAGTTTTGAGAAAATTTCAGTCAAGCGATCTGAAATAGTGATTGGTGATGTTAAAAAAGGAAATCTGGATGTAGTGATTGAAGGCT
>JAUUYO010000278.1 GCA_030590405.1 Kangiellaceae bacterium | reverse complement strand
TTTAATGCGGGAACCGGTGATCGTTATTTTAGCATCACCCTCTTCTGCTTCTTCTTCAGCAAAAACAGCTGTGGTGGATAAAGCTGAAACAGTCGCCGTTGCTAATAGAGCGAGTTTAATCGCCTTTGCAATTGGATTGCGTTTATTTAAATTACTCAATTTTAATTCTCCCTGGTTGTCATGGAGGTTGTTATTTAACGATTAATCGCCTTTTCGTTATATTCGAATAGTCCGACAATCGCCTTTGTTGGCCATAAGGCCTGATCTGCCAGTGCCGATATTAACCGTTATTAATTGGAAAGGTCAACCTCTTGTTACAAAAAATAGTTTGTTGTAACTGGGTGATAATCAGGCCTACAGAAGGCTGCCTTGATTGTTTTTGTGCATCGAAGAATTTTATTCGATGCACAATGTAATCTGGAAGTGGTCAGTAAAAGTTATCTATCTGATTGATATTGCAAGAAAATATAATAAAAACCCTTGAATTTGCATTTTAAAGGGTTTTATGGCCGTATTGAGTGCAAATGATCGAATTACGTCATCTTTTCAAATTCTTTTTCCAATTGGTACTTTTTAGAAGTAACGTAACTCTCCATCGCCTGCAATTTATTTTCCATAGCAGAAAAAGAATCTTCGACTTTTTGTAAAGTTTCAGTAGGCGCTTTGCCTTTTTTCCATACCTCTTTAACTGATGCTTTATATTGACGCTCTTCTGAAACTGAAGGCTTATGCCGTCTTTTATTATTGCCAAAACAGCCTTTATTACTTTTAGAGCCGGGTTTTGGGTCCATAATAAAGCAGGCAACAAAGTAAGCTACCACTGCGGTACCACCGGAAAAAAGAAAAAACGATATTGCGATGAGTCTAACCACCCAGGTTTCCAGATCGAAGTATTCTGATAATCCTGCACAAACGCCGCACAATTTAGCCTTATCTGGATTCTTATATAAGCGCCTTGCTTTTCGTCGATACTCAGAGTCTTGAGAAGAGTTACTCATGCTTTTCTCTCCAGTCAGGTGTTTCTTTGTCTAATACGGCTTCTAGCGTTTCTATCCGCTGCATCATCGTGTCCGCTATTTTGGTTAGTTCGAGTAAACGACCGTGCTCGGCTTCTGAAATACCGGTTTGTTTAGTGCCTTTAGATCGATAATGCATCACGATCCAGATTGGTGCGACAACCACCATAAACAGTATTATCGGCGCTTCCCACATTAGACTTCTCCTTGCTTAGACTTACTGGGTTTGTTGGGTTTACTTTGGTTTGGTTTACCTTGCACGCGCTTTTTTAACTCCGCTAACTGTTGATCGATAGCCTCTTCATTTTCCAGCTCGTTAATTTCATCGGCTAGCGAACGATTACCCGCAATATCGTAAGATTCGACTTCTGACTCCAGATCATTTAACTTTCGTTCAAAACGAACAAACTTATCAACAGCGCTATCGCCAGCGTTTTCATACAAACTTTTTTTCACCTTCAATCGCGATGATGTCGTATTATGTCTCATCAAAAGCGCTTTTTGGCGGGCTCTGGCATCATTTAGTTTTTCTTGCAGTTGACCGACTTCGGTGGTGAGCCTGGTAAGTTCTGACTCCACTTTGTCTAATTCTTTTTCCAGCTCCTCCGCG
The DNA here is from genome assembly GCA_030590405.1 of Kangiellaceae bacterium. Classification (GTDB taxonomy): domain Bacteria; phylum Pseudomonadota; class Gammaproteobacteria; order Enterobacterales; family Kangiellaceae. The sequence continues at coordinate 2,422 of JAUUYO010000278.1, read as the reverse complement.
ACATCTGCCGCTTTGTTGCGCTCTAATAACGCCCCCTTGGCTAAATCTTCCCGCCCTTTTGATATGGCGAGTTCCGCTTTATTTTCCCACTCCAGGGCATCACTTTGTAAATGATTGATACGGCGAGAGATATCCTTTTTGTCAGCAATGGTTCTGGCTGAGGCGGTACGCACCTCGACCAATGTATCTTCCATCTCTTGCACAATAAGCCGAATAAGCTTTTCTGGATCTTCGGCTTTATCTAATAAAGCGTTAATATTGGAATTTACAATATCTGCAAACCTTGTGAATATACCCATTGGAAATTACCTCTATTTAGTAACTGTCCAGCTCACCTCTAAAATTCACCATTTTTTCGTTCGAAAATGGTCACATAGAATATTATGCTCACATTTTCTGCCTTAAACTGGCAAATTTTAGAGACAACCTGAATAGTTACTTCTTTATTAAAATACTAAATAACTAAACGACTATTCTCAATATAAAATCGGGGCTGTTAAAACAAAATGTTTAACAGGTTAACTTTAGTCGCCATTGGCGAAACTTCTGCCAGACTGGCGACTTTGTTAGCAACACTATCTGTCAATTGATAAACGACATTGGCATCGTTTTTCGACGGCATATCAACAACTCTATCAGAATGATGGCTGGCGATCTGCGCCAACATAATTGCAATGATGCCGATCACCCCGATAGACAGTTCAACCAGCATCTTACTGGCCCGGCGATTGTTTATTTTTTTGACTAAACCACTGACTTTTACCTGCTGGTGGTCATTGTTAGTCAAGTAATCCTGTTTGAACATTTTTGTTAACCTCCTGATTTAGGGATAATATTAGTTAAATTAACCAACCTTTTGTATCATAGCTGTAATAATACATTTTCCATGCCACATTTTTTAATCAACTTTAACACACTGTATTTCATGGTTTTTTACAAATAACGGCTAGTGTTCAATTGGCTTATATGGGAAAATAAACCAAACATTAGCTAATTTAGCCAATGGTAAAATAAGTTAGACGCTAACCATCTAAGGATAATAATGAGAACACCTGGCGATAATTTGATCGGCGAATCCAGCGCATTTTTAGCCGTTCTAGAGCAAATATCTCAATTAGCGCCAATCGATAAACCAGTGTTAATTATCGGTGAACGAGGGACTGGAAAAGAATTAATCGCTGCCAGGTTGCACTATCTATCCACTCGCTGGGATCAACCTTTTATAAAGCTAAATTGTTCTGCAATCAATGAAAACCTGTTAGAAAGCGAATTATTTGGCCATGAAAGTGGCTCTTTTACTGGCGCGAACAAAAAACATCTCGGCCGATTTGAACTGGCTGATAAAGGTACTTTGTTTTTAGATGAGTTGGCAAATAGCTCAAAAAATGTCCAGGAAAAATTATTAAGGATCATTGAATACGGTGAATTTGAAAGAGTTGGCGGCAACAAGACGATTGAAGTTGATGTCAGAATAGTAGCGGCCACCAATGAAAATCTCCCCCTACGCGCTTTACAGGGAACCTTTCGCGCCGATTTGCTCGACAGACTCGCATTTGATGTGGTGACCATCCCCCCTTTAAGATCAAGACCTGGCGATATTATGATATTGGCCCGTCACTTTGCTCTGGCAATGACCAGGGAGCTAAAAAGAGAGTTTTTTGCTGGCTTTACCGCCAAGGCAGAACAACTACTGATGGAATATCCCTGGCCTGGCAATGTTCGAGAATTAAAAAATGTGACCGAGCGCAATGTTTACAAAAATCAGCCAGAACAGCCGGTGTCTGAAATACAATTTGATCCCTTCGAATCACCCTATCGCCCAGGCAATACAGCAATAGAAATGGCGTTATCGCCGAAAAAAATTCACTCCGTAGAAACAATCAGTCAGGAGGCTGCAGAACATCAATCACCGGCTGCAACAGACTTACTCATCCAGTTTCCTCTAGACTTAAAACAGACCATGGCGGACATGGAAGTCAAACTGATTAAACAATGTTTGGAAAATTCACAGTTTAACCAGAAAAAGTGTGCAGAATTGCTTGGCTTGACATATCATCAACTGCGTGGATATTTAAAGAAGTATCAATTGCTGACAGAAAAATAACAGACCCTGAATATCGGTAATAATCGATAATACAAGAAGTATTTGATGAGAAAATTGAGAATCTTTATTTTAACCATTGTTAGCAGCCATCTGATACTGTCTGGCTGCAACGATGATCGAGCGTCGGCAATTAGAGATAAAGTGTTAGTTTATTGCTCTGAAGCTAGTCCACAAAGTTTTAACCCTCAACTGGTGACCTCAGGCACCACTTTTGATGCTTCCTCCAGGCAAATTTATAACCGTTTAATCGAATTCAAGCCGGGCAGTAGTCATATTACCGGTAGCCTGGCGACCCACTGGGATATTTCATCGGATGGT
>JAUUYO010000201.1 GCA_030590405.1 Kangiellaceae bacterium | reverse complement strand
GACTAATCCTTTTGTTAGTTTTCTAGGGGAGTAGGATCTGGAACCGGCCACCACCCATAGGGCCTCCGTTACTCAGTTTTATTTTACCCCGCCGATCTTTATGTTTATGCATTTCTGCGATTTTTTGGGCAAAAAATAATCCCAATCCTGTACTGCCAGTGCTTTGATTGATCCCTTTAATATAGCTACCGGCCAGCTGGATCATTTGTTCGGGATAACCGGGGCCATCATCGGCCACTTCAATGACCAGTTGTTCTGCTTGAGTGCAGCTGATGCAAATTTTTGACTTGGTATAGCGGATCGCGTTGCCGATGATGTTTTCTAAAACGGTGGCTAACAGGCAGTCATCAAAAACACCTTCAATATCTTCATCAACATCGATATTGCACTCAATATTTTTTGCATCAAGTAATGGGCTGTGAATCAATCTTTGTTCATCCAGAAAATCATAAATATTGTAATAATTAGGACTAAATGGGAGTTGACTGTTTTCCAGCTTATACAGCGCCAATAATTGCATCAGTGAGTTATTCACTCGTGAGGTTTCATATTGTACTATGCCGTATGAATCGGCGGTTTTTTTATCCATTTGTTGCGGATCAATTTGGTTGAGTATGACTTTGATTGATTCACCGAGCATTCCCAGTGAGTTCTTCATATCATGCACCGTCGAGGCGAGTACCATATTAAAGCCGTCGGTTTGTTTATCATCTTGCATAATCGGGATCTCTTTGGTAGGTCGAATTATTCATTTTGCTTTTGTAACATCAGCTGAGTTAAACGACTGAGTTCAGAATAACGATCAAAACGGGTATCAGAAAAAGTCAGTTTGGGCATCCCTGTAAGTAGACTATCCGCCAGCTGGATCGTCTCTTTGGGGTTGCGATCAGATTGCGCTTGCTTTAACAAAGATTGCACGTAATTTAAGCAAATATTGATATTGTTCGGAGTGAGTTTGTTAGCTTTGTCGAAATGCTCGATTGCGGTTTGATAGTTTTTTTTCTTGAAATAACCAATCGCTTTATTATTTAACTGGCTGGCTTGTTTACTTGTTTTGATTAACTCCTGGTTCGAGGTTATTTTAGAGGCTTTTTCGATAAAATCAGGGTTGTCAATATTTTGTTGTATTGCTTCACTTAAGATGTCTTCGGCGAGATCTGACTTGCCCATTTGTTTCAGCGATTTGGATAGCTCTAAACTGACGTCTGGGGTGATCTGCTCATCTATTTCCTGAAAGCGTTTCTCTGCAATGGTTAAATATTTTTGCTGTTTTTCTTGATCGTTGCAAGCTTCACCAAAAGCGGCATGAGCAACGCTACTACGTAAACGAGTGGAGCTATTGGCAGTAAATTTTTTATCCAGTTTGGTAAAAACCTGTTCGGCTTCACCGATCAGTTTATCGACAGAAGCTTTTGGATCCTGGGTGATTTGATGGGCGAGTGCTACGGTTAGTTTGACGTATTCTTCTGCTGAGGAAAAAGCCGAATTGGCGCTACATTTGACCGCATTTCGATAAGCTCGCGTCATCACATTCAGATCATTATTTTGCTCAGCTACCGCGCCAAGCTCCTTTTGTCGATGCAAAGCTTTAGGCGATTTTTCTACCGCTTTGATCAAGGTGGTTTGTGCGTCTATAGGCTGTCCGACTTGTTGCTGAGCTTTGGCCAACCAATCATAACTTTCCAGCACCATTGGAAACTCTTTGGTCATATTGCTAAATATTTCGATTGCATTATCGAATTTATTTTGCAAATAATAAATTTCACCGACCGCCTGCATAGCCCAGGGAATGCACCGTTGTGCTACAATGTCAGACACTAGTTCCATTGCCTGGTCGTATTTTTTTAGCTCTTTTAGTGCTTGATATTGTGATCTTAAACAGGACATTTTAAACTTGGGGTACTTCTCAATGACCTCTTGAATATGTTCGATCGCTTCCCTCCATTTTTTATTGGCGATCGAACGACGAATTGGTAGTAGCGCATCTTTGCGCTCAATGGCTTTTTGCAATCTGGATTTTAATAAATTGGCAGTAAAAGGTTTTGCTATATAGGCATCCGGTTGAAATTCCACCGCCCCCATTACCATGGAGGCGGTATTTTCTGCGGTTAACAGTAAGAATACACAGTTGCTTTTGATCAGTTGGTATTTAGAAAGCTCTTCCAGCAGTTGTTGGCCGTCTTTCTTTGGACCAAGATTGTAGTCAGACAATACAATGTCATATTTTCTTGCTTTGCAGGCTTCGATTGCATCTTCTGCATTGTAAACGATATCGACCTGGGTTGCCCCCATAGTATGCAACATCGCTCGAACAGAGCGGGCAAATTCGGCGAAGTCTTCGACAATTAAAGTGTCTTTTTTAGCCAGATTAAATAACATATTTTATTATATTTTATCCAGGTGTTAAGATGTTCAGTATTCACTCATCAGCAGAATAATAGCTGACAGCTACAAGGATAAAACTGAACTGGTGTTAAAAAGTATAGAGTGTATTTAGGATAAATCGAATTTATTTGCATTAATAAAAGGATCTCTCATTTGGCTGGTGTAGCAAATAGAGGGGGAAATGATTGTTATAGTATTTTTTCGGACATAGGAGGGCGCATGTCTAAAAAGCTTGGTGATAAACTGGTGGTAGCAATTTCCTCCAGAGCTTTGTTTGATCTCGACCAAAGTCATGATATCTATGAAAAGCAAGGGGTCGAGGCTTATTCTAAGTATCAAATCGAGCAAGAAGAGCAAATACTCGAACCTGGCCCCGCATTTACTCTGGTTAAAAAGTTATTAGCGCTTAACCATCAAACCCCTGAATCGCCCTTAGTTGAAGTGGTTTTACTCTCAAGAAACAGTGCCGACACTGGCCTGCGGATCTTTAATTCGATCAAGCATTATCAGCTGGATATTTCCAGAGCCGCGTTTACTAGCGGTCGCAGCCCTTATGCCTATGTTTCGGCTTTTTCCAGCCATTTATTTCTTTCAACAGACGTTCACGATGTGCGGGCGGCACTTAAGGATGGATTTGCCGCCGCCACAATTTTACCCAAATCCGGCCATTATGCCTCGGTTAGCGAGGAAGTCAGGTTTGCTTTTGATGGTGATGCGGTATTATTTTCTGATGAAGCAGAAAAAATTTACAAATCAGACGGACTCGAAGCCTTTACCCGAAACGAGGTCGATTCGGCCAATAAACCCCTGGCAGGCGGACCATTTAAGAACTTTTTAGCGGCCTTACATCGGCTGCAAAGTGAATATGCCGGTCAAACCTGTCCGATCCGAACCGCCTTAGTGACGGCACGTTCAGCACCTGCCCATGAAAGGGTGATTAAAACCATGCGAGACTGGGATATTCGCATTGATGAGGCGCTTTTTCTCGGTGGTATGAAAAAAGCTGAGTTTCTTAAGTCATTTGAAGCTGATGTTTTCTTCGATGATCAGTCAATCCACTGTGAGGCGGCGTCTGAACATGTGGCGACAGGCCATGTACCGCATGGTGTAGCGAACCAGAACTAAACCTGTTTTTTTAATCAACTCATTGATTTCGCTAAACATTTACTACCAACATTGTTTTTTAACGCAAATATTGCAGGATCCTTCGGCTATTTTCTTGTTAAATGAAAAATACTGACTATGCTTATAGGAATTGCAAAGGATGTTTTTATAATCATTTGTTTTATAGAACTTTCAGCATTTAATCGTTGTTTCTAACAAAAACAATCTAATGCCTACTAGCTGTTTAACAGCAAAAGTTTGTGTTAAAGGCATGTTGAAAAAATGGAAGGTCAATGAAGCTTCAACAAATCAAGTATATTTTCGAAGTCGCTCGCAATCAACTCAATGTTTCGGCCACAGCCGAATCTTTGTTTACTTCACAGCCGGGCATTAGTAAACAGATACGCCTTTTAGAAGATGAACTGGGGGTAGAAATTTTTGTTCGTAGCGGTAAACATTTGACCAACACCACCCCCGCAGGAAAGGAAATATTGCCGGTTGCCGAAAACATATTAAAACAGGTCCGAACTATTCAAGATATTGCGGCTAGTCACGTCAACCAGAAAGAAGGTCGCCTTAATTTATCCTGTACTCACACTTTCTCACGTTATTTTCTTCCACAAATTGTTGAAGAGTATCGGCAAAAATATTCCAAAGTCGCTATGCACATCTATCAAGGGGGGCTACACAATACCAATAAAGAACTCGATGATGGAAAATTAGATTTTGCGCTGGTACATGATGGCGAAGAAGCCTTTAACGATAAAATTCAACTGCCGTGTTTTTATTGGGATCGTTGCATCATTGTGCCGAAAAATCATCCTTTGACCAAAGCTGAGTCCATCAACTTTGATATATTGGCGCAATACCCGCTGCTAACCCATACCAGTTCGGGTGGCAAAACCAATCGAATTGAACAAGCGTTTAAGGAAAATGGTTTTACTCCCGAAATTGTTTTTTCTGCTACCGATTGTGAAATTATTAAATCTTATGTGCGCATGGGCTTGGGAGTTGGCATTATTGCCAGCATGGCTTTTGAAGCGCATCTGGATGCTGATCTGGTCGCCATACCGGTACAACATCTTATTCCAAAGTCGTTAGTTAATGTGGTGTTTGACAGGAATTTATATTTTAGAGAGTTTATTTTCTCGTTTATCGAATCGCTTGCTCCGCAACTTTCTAAAGAGTTAATTTTACAAGCCCAGCAAACAAAATCGGCCAATAAAATTTCTAAAATGGTGGATCGATCATTGATCCCAGGCATTTAATGCTGAAAAATTTGTCGACTTACAAAGTTTTGAATTCCAAATTTCAGATTCCAGATCTGCCTCCCATGATTTCCTATTCAACCCTGTTTGTTGGAGTTCCTTCGTCATTCATCTGAAATATGGTAATTCAAGACACGTCCCCATTAATTCGTCCCCATTAATTCCGATCTTGGTTCGCGGCTAAAGGTTGACGGATGTTAATCGCAGTTCGTCACGGGCATCTTTTCGCAGGTGACATTTCTAACTGATTACCTGTATGTTTTTACTCGTATCGTGCGCACGACTATGCTATTGTTATACGTGTATTACACGTATATCAGAGAGTATTTATCATGTTAGCTATTCGATTATCAGAAGAGATTGAGAACCGCCTCTCCTCACTGGCCGCTAAAACAGGCCGAACTAAGACCTTCTATGCCAAGGAAGCTATTCTTAAGCACTTAGACGAGATGGAAGATAAATACCTTGCCATTGATCGTCTTGAGAACCCTGGTAAACGTTGGACTTTGGACGAGGTGGAGCAAGATATTGACTTGGCTCATTGAGTTTGATGATGCAGCTGCTAAAGAACTTCGTAAACTGGATAAACAAGCTCAAAGCGACATTCTAAAATATCTTCGTGAACGGATCGCCACTGATGAAGATCCCCGCCGTTTTGGTAAAACACTTTCACGTAATCTGGCCGGTTTATGGCGTTATCGTATTCGTGATTATCGCCTTGTCTGCAATATTGAAGATGACAGACTCGTTGTTTTAGTCTTACGTGCAGCTTATCGCAGAGATGTTTATGAGTAATGTGATCAGACGATTAGCAATTGTATTATCGGTCACATCTGATGAATTAGTTTTTGAAGAAGATGAGCGCCAACCCAATGATAATTTGGTACTACTGCTTGAAGGGGTTAATCAACTCGACCCTGATGAGAAGCGTGTCGTCAAAGAAATGATTGAAGGAATGATCGTAAAACACCAAACCAAACAAATGGTAAAAAGCTTAGCCAGTTAAATCAATTACTAAAAGAAATGGCTCTTCAGCAAAATTAGTGGGTAAATTAGTCTCGCAAACTTGATGCTAAACAGAAAAACAAGCAGCTAAAGGAAAAATAAGCTGTTTCTTTTCTTGCCCCTAAAACTTTGAACGCCACATCACTAATAATTATTATAATAATCAGTAAGTTATCATGTGCGTATTCTGGGTCATCATGAACACTCATTCTGGCGCATCGTGAACACCCATTCTGAACCATCCTGAACGCTCATTCTGGTCTGAACGTGAACGATTTCGCCAATTTCCCAGAATGATCCTCCTCAATTGCCAGCCTTCCCCACATTGATTTCTAAAACTGCTAATCTCATCCCTTTTAACTAAGGGGAAGAGTATGCCAACCAAGAGAATATCAAT
>JAUUYO010000239.1 GCA_030590405.1 Kangiellaceae bacterium | reverse complement strand
TGTTTTTGGAATTCAAGCAACTGCTCTTCCGATGTTTCAGCGGGTAATTTGGCGATTGCTTTGTTTTGTAGTTTTATTGCTAGTTCAAATTTTTCATCTGCTGCCATAACCGCAGCCTTAGTATCCAAAAAAATCGGCAGCTCTAATAGCTTTTCATCGAGTTTTGCGATCCAGAACCTGGCCTTCTTCGGGTTATTAAAAGCGGCATTACGACTGGTTGCAAACACCCAGGCCAAATTATTAATACTCATAGTGTGATTTTTAATTGCAGCGCGCTTAAACCAATTGATCGCCGAACCGATATCTTTATTACGTCCCATCCCTTCAAAAAACAAAATACCCACAGAAAACTCAGCTTCGGCATCCTGGTTTTTTGCGGCTTTCATTAACCAGCTGTGCGCTTGTTGATAATCTTGCGCGACACCTTGTTCATACATGTAGCCCTGACCGACTTCACGCATCGCCCCGACGTGTCCATTACCCGCGGCCTCCAGATACCATTTAAAAGCGACCTCTTGATCTGGGCCTTTCCCCAGTAGGTCGTACCGATAAAGATGTGCCATTAACCATTGAGCTTTAGATGCCCCTTGCGCAGCCGCAAGCTGGCATTCTTGTTTGGCGACCTGATAACTCTCTGCCTGGTAATGATTTTCGCAAGTTTGCAGCTGAGTCAGGCTTTCCTGTTTATCGGAGCATGCTGTTAAAAAGACAGTAAATGCAATCAGAGCAGACCTTAATCGCCAGCTAAAACTTTTTGTTCGTCGCATTATTACCTTGTCCTAAATTCTAAGCCCAGAAAAATATCTTTTGCCTAACCACTAGGCGCTGTTGAACTTTCATAGTTCAACAGCGCCTTGCCATACCAGAGTCTACCTCAAGTGCCGCTCAAATAGTTGATCAATCCGCGTATATTCGTCTAACCAACTTGAAGGTTGTTTAAATCCATGAGGCTCGACCGGATAAATTGCTGTTTCAAAGTATTTGGTTTTTTTCAGTTCAATGAGCTTTTGCACTAAACGAACGCTGTCTTTAAAAAAGACATTGTCATCGACCATCCCATGACAAATCAGTAAAGGCTTGTTTAAACCCTCCGCAAATTCAATCGGTGAACTGCGCTCATAAGCATCAGGATCAACCTGAGGTGTATTTAGAATATTGGAAGTATAACCATGATTATAATGACTCCAATCGGTCACAGGCCTCAGGGCTGCGCCCGCTGCGAATAACTCTGGCTCCTTAAACATCGCCATAAAGGTCATAAAACCACCATAAGAACCGCCATAAATCCCAATTTTGCTCTCATCAACATTCATATTATCCACTAACCATTTAGCGCCATCTTTGAGATCTTGCAATTCCGGGGTTCCCATATTGCGATAAATCGCGGTTCGCCAATCTCGGCCATAACCTTTAGAAGCTCGATAATCCATATCCAACACGACAATGCCTTTAGAGGTTAAATAGTTATGAAACATAAACTCTCGATAATAACTCGACCAGCCCTGGTGAGAATTTTGCAAATAACCAGCGCCATGAACAAACATCACTGCGGGCCGTTTGATGAGCGACTTCGCATCATCCTTTTGCGGGGTGTACAAACGAGAATAAATAGGCTGTTTGGCATGACTGGAATCTATTGCCAAAATCTGGGGGGCCTGCCATCGAACATCCTTAAACGCTTGACTCATGCTATCGGTGATTTTTTTTGCGACAGCATTATTGTTAACGGCTTGTACGTAGAGTTCCGGTTTTTCAGTCAGGCCAGAATGAGTCACCAACAGACTTTTCCCATCCGGTGATAATACATAGTCATTCATGCCGCCCAAATCTGTCACAGCTCGGCTATCTCTTTTATCTAAATTGAGAGAATATATCTCATAAATACCAGGATGTTTTTTATTGGCTTTATAGTAAATGTTTTTTCCATCAGGACTGACGGTCAAACGACTCACCTCAAACTCACCTTCGGTCATCTGAGTTGATTTTCTTTTTCCCTTTTTGATATAAAGCTGAGAATAACCATCTTCTTCGGAAAGATAGTAGAGCGTTTGATGATCCGGTAGCCAACCAAATTCATTGAACGTCCAATCATTGACCCAGGCATCATCGGATAACCAGTGAGCCGTAGTCAGACTTTTTTTATCCGAAGCTTTTTTACCAACGTTGAAAGTAATAATCCAGCGGTCTTTGTTATCATAAGAAAATAATAGGATCGCCACTTTTTGGCTGTCCTGGGCCCATTCCACGCCCTGATTGTCAGCCCAGCTATAAGCGTAAACAGCTCTTGGACCTTGTCTTTCTTCATACTTATAACCGATTTTTTGCGCCCCCATTTTCCGAATTTTCTTCAATGGGTCATCGTTAATACCGGGTAAATTAGACAAATTCAATTCAATTTTCTTGCTGTTAGCCAAGTCCACTAAATAAAAAGTTTCATCTGACGCTTTTGAGGTGCCAACCAGTGAGCGAACTTTACGGTCGTTCACATAACCATCTTCGGTGATAAATTCAGGCATGTAATCTAATTTGCCAGTCAGTGAAGCTTTAGTTGTTCCTAATAAAAGCCAGTTAGCATCCGGTGAAAGTCTAAAGGTTTTTATCTGAACATCTTCACCTAAATACCAACTTTTAAAGCTTTGTTGTTGTAAGCTCTTATTTCTTGATTTTTGATATTCTGCTTCCTGTTGTTTCTGTTCCAGGTATTTCAATAGACGCGGTTGTGACTGCTGTAAATAATCTTTATCTGTTTCCTGTTCTGGATCTTTGCTTAATTTAAAATCAGCAATTTGTTGTTCTAAACGAGTATCCAGATGATATAAAAATATTTGTTTATCCACCATGTAACTGATGGTGGTGTCATTAACAAAATTAACCTCTGATTGTTTTCTTGAATCGGCTGTTAACGGACTAAAAGTCTGAGAAGCTAAATCCACAAGATAAACATCGCCTTGATAGGCAAACACCCCTTGGGTTTTATTGGCGTTGAGTTTTGCCTGAGTGCTGGCATTCGCGAGTAACTCACTTTTATCGAGCAGCTCATCGGTATCGAGTAAAACTGTTGTTAGATTAGCTAAATCAATTTTCAGGTTATTTCTGTGCTGGTGTCCGGGAGCCTTTTGCTGAAAATAAACCGACTGGCTATTATGTGACCAACGCGGATTTTCTGGGCTATTGCCCATCCAGTCAGGATCAGCCATGATCATTTCTAAACTAAGCGTTGCAGTCGCTTTTGTTGATAAATTGTCCGTTTTGCTAGCTGACATGCCAATATTAGCAACCGAGAACAAGAACAATCCAATAAAAGCGTTATTTCTGAACCGCATAATTTACCTCAATAAATGGAACGAATGGAAAGTTAAGCCAGGTTAAATAACCAGGCGAGTTAATTGGATGCTAGAATAGCACTAATTTCAACCAGCTTCATTGATTTTTAAGACTTGAATAATCGATTAAGCTGGTTAAAACTTGGCGAATAAAAATTAAACGAATATTTTAATAAGTAGGTTTAGCTTGCAAAACTCTAATAACAATGAAGACCAATCTGGCGCTAAAAATAATTTTATTGAATACCGCCGAGTCAATCCCAGTCATGGAGCTGTCTGGTTAATCCAGGGCTTTAAACTTTTCAACTCATCCCTTGGCGCATGGTTTAGCATTGCCACCTTTTTATTTATCCTGTTATTGCTACCGGCAATCAACACCATTGCCGCTCTGTTGATGCCGGTTGGGATCGGCGGCCTCATGCTTGGCTGTCAACAAACATCCGGTAAAAGCTCGCTAAGATTTGATCATTTATTCTCAGCAATAAAATCGGACGGTAAAGAGTTGTTAGCGCTCTCTGTAATTTATGCGTTGGCCTCAATAACGGTGGTGGTTGCCAGCCGATATATTTTGCTACTATTCGGCGTAGATGTAACTGCGGCATTACCTGAAAACGTCGAGCAAATGAGCGGCGAACAATTAATCGAGTGGATGAATACCAGAAACATATCCGACTTATCGCCTGTGTTATTAAATAGCCTGATTACCCTACTATTGATGATCCCGTTATTTATGGCTTACTGGTTTGCACCTGCTTTGATCGTATTAAAAAAGATGTCGACAGTAAATTCAATGAAGCTCAGTTTTTTAGTTTGCAAAGCAAACTTCCTGGCTTTTTTGATCTATGGTTTAGTCGCATTTGGCTATTTAATGTTGTTTTTGTTATTCATATCCATTGCCGCGATGATTATACCGCCGCTTGCAGGCATCGCGGTTTTTGCTGGTATATTAGCTATTATCGCGATTTCTATCGCTTCTATTTACACGGCTTATGTTGATATTTTTGGCCAGCAGGACGCACACTCAAATATTGAAGATAACGGCACTCCCGATTCAAGCATGATCGCTTGAATCAGCCAGGCTGACGAACAGGGACATTCATAATGAAGACAAAAATTCTTATTATTGCTTTTAGTCTATTGATGTCCGTTAATTCGTTTGCCGCTCAGCTGATTGATAGTATTCCATCGGAATTAACTGAAAACTGGTCGATCTGTGTACACTTTCAAGAAAGCGAGACGATTTGCCATAATCAAGATACCCCAAAGTTAAAACAAGATTTTGAAGCCAAGGTCGTTCGCTTTATCTACCAGAAAAATTTTATTATTAGCAGTGACTTACAGCGCTCTACCATGGCCATGTGGCTGAATGTTGTCGATGATGTTGATGAGGTGAAAATTAACGGCCATCTAATTGGAAAGACTGGTAGTTTCCCTCCATATTTTCAAAGCGGATTTCGCCATCAGCGACTTTACATGATCCCGTCAATCATGCTCAAATTTAATCAGTTT
>JAUUYO010000085.1 GCA_030590405.1 Kangiellaceae bacterium | reverse complement strand
CTTCCTTCAGACCCTACCGTTAGCCAGTAACGCCCTTGCCATTCGGATTATCTTCCCCTTAGTCGGGGTGATCCCACTTTCTTTCAAATGGGCGGGTTTGCCAGCTTCGCTGGGCAAACAAAAAAGGGTTAGGAAAAATCCCAACCCTCCAGAAACTCTGTGGTAAATGCTCGGTAACCATCCGAGCAGGCTATCGAAAGATTAAAATTCGTACTTGATGCTAAAATCAATCGTTCTTGGGAGAATATAACGACCATTGGAAGATTCTGAATTTCGAGGATCACCTTCAGTAATTCCATCTTGATCAGTTGCATTATTAACCGCAATTAGAAATCCCAGTTCATCTGTTGCTTGTATCGCTAAGCCTAGATCAATTTTAGAATATCCATCGAGTGTAACATTATTACCGTTGTCTCCGAAGCGATCATCAACGACAGATAATGTTGCGTATAATGTGCCAAAAACACTTCCGCTTAAGTCAAAGTCATAACTCGGTGTAGCTCGAATCTGCCACCCTGGTAGACGTTGAGCATCATTCCCTATAAAATCTTCAACAGAATGAGCAGTAATTTCAGTATTTTGAATGGTTGAATTTAAGTTAACTGAAAATCCGCTATCATTAAAATAGCTGAAATCGACTTCTACTCCCGCAGCTTCATTGGTAGATACTTCCGCAGGTGCTCCTGGTCGTGGTACGAACGAATCTCCTTTAAATTCATTAAAAAATGCAGTCGCGTAAAGACTAAAATTTTCTTCCGCTAATTTATAACCAAGTTCAAATTGACTGACTTCTTTGATTAAACTCTCTCCGTCTGAAAAACGACCGAAGTTATCTCGAAAATCATCAAAAAATGGCATTTTTGAGCCTTCATTTATTCGGGCGAAAATACCAGAATGGTCATTTAACGCATAATTTGCCCCTAGCGTCCAGGATGATTCTGTCTCATCATATTTGACCGATTTAGTAATTTGACCATCCAGGCCTTCATCAACCGTGTAATCGATGGTATGGTTTTCCTGACGCAAACCCGCCTCTAAAGTTAATACATCTGTAGCTTCAATTTTACCCGACACATAAAAGGCACGAGTCGTTCCATCACCGGTAGAGTTAATATCATAGTTCCAACCACAACTATCCTGGTTATCATTACAATCAATTCCCGTTAATGACTCTCCGCCAGACTCAACTACATGATATGCCTGATTACCCAGACTCCACCAGTCATTTGTAGAAAAATGGGAATTATATAAGCCAACGGTTAATTCGCCGTTTCCAAACTCTTTCGTTAGAGCCAAATCATTGGTGAAAGACTTAATTTGTTTTTTCACAACCCAGCGTCCAATTTGCTGGACAACGGTGTCTCCTGCGTATGTATTACCAGTCACTCGTCCAATGGCATCAATCCCATTATCTGCAACAGTTGAAAGTAAAACAGGGTTGCCATTTGGCACCAATCCATAAGTGTCTGCATCGCCGGAAGTTAAGTTAAAACGGTCAACCAAAATCCAATCTTCGCTGATATCTAAACTAAGACTACCACCTGATACGGCACCAACCCAGCCTCGCCCATCGCCGAAATCGAATGCTTCCTCTGTTCCATCTGGTCCATACTGAATGGTCGCTTGTCGATTGTTAGTGCCTATTTGGGTATATTCATTATCGACCCCCGGAACATCAAGGGGCGTTGGTAAATACCAGACTCCGTGATCATCAGTTTGGCGGGTATAAATATTTAATTTTCCAGCTTCAAATTCCTTGGTAATATTAACCGTCCATTGGCTACCTTGTTCGGCGTTAAACTCTGCGTCTCTAATCCCCGGTGAGCTTTTTACATATCCCCCCAACATGATATAGAGGCCTTCATCTATCTCGCCACTCACGACAGTATCAACTCGCTGTTGTCCGTAATCAGAGACCGTGTATTTAATCAGACCTTCAGTTTCTTCCCCTCCTTCTTTGAGTAAGAAGTTAGTGGTTAATCCTGGTTGACCATTTGAAACAACAGGGTTTGGGCCGCCTCGTAGCGCTTCCATAAAACTTACGGTTTCATCCAGGCGAAATAATGTTGAATTTTCTAAGAAAGATAAAGTGGGCGGCGGAAAAACCGGTACGCCTTGTAATTGAACCGTTAAAAATGGAGCATCTCCCGAACCAGGAAAACCACGAACAAAAACATTTGCTCCGGAAACCCCGCCTGAACTCTCAGACCATATTCCAGGAATAGCTTTAAAAAGATCGGCCGTACTGGCTGGGTTAATTTTTCCCATATCCTCAGCATCAAAGTT
This sequence comes from Kangiellaceae bacterium, assembly GCA_030590405.1. GTDB lineage: Bacteria > Pseudomonadota > Gammaproteobacteria > Enterobacterales > Kangiellaceae. The sequence goes on along the minus strand of JAUUYO010000085.1, from coordinate 10,028 downwards.
ACTAATCGCAAATGTTGCGTCAACCTTTCTTATTGCTTTTCCCGATGCGACACCTGTAATAATTACAGTCTGTGCGAATGATTCTGATTCTTCTTCTTTTTCCTCTGCACTAATAGCGTAGCTGGAAGACAAGCTAGAGGCTATAAGCGTAGCCAACACCGTTTTTCTAAAATTATTTGTCATCATTGAAACCCCTTAATGTATTGATTAGCATCGTTCGAAAGGAGCTTAGTTGTTGAGTATTATGATTGCTCTTTTCATATGCAATTGAAAATATACGCCCTATTGCAATCGATTGCAATAAAAACCTGCAATCGATTGCAACAAAAGTCTACAACCGCTTATAATGACAATTATTCAATCGATTTGAATAATTTAACATCAATGATATTTATTTTTTTAAAAGATTATATGAATAAGCCTAGTGTGAGACAATAGCACCATGAAAACTAAACAAAAAACGACTCTGACAGACATTGCCCTTTTAGCTAATGTTTCTGAATCAACAGTGTCCAGAGCATTAAGTGGCAGCACTTTAGTCAGTGACAAAACTAAAGAAAAAATTATTGCGATTGCCCAAGAGCATAATTTTGAAGTTGATGCGAGAGCAAGAAGTTTGCGTTTACAAAAAACCAGCACGATCGCGGTAATCATACTTTTTGATCCAAAATCGAAACACTCTATTTCAGATCCTTTTCTGCTGGATATTCTAGGAATAATTGCTGATGAATTAGCTTTATCTAACTACGATTTGTTGCTATCAACTAATACCTCAAGAACTAATGATTGGTATAGCTATTTTGTTGAGGCTAAAAGAGCTGACGGAATAATTATTATTGGCCAGGGAGAACACGACCCAAGGATCGAAACGCTTTCTAAACAAAACGCTCCTTTTGTCGTATGGGGAGTTCCGCCAAGCAAAGCTCGCTATTTAACCGTAGGAAGTGATAACGTTAATGGCGGCTATATTGCGACTAAACATTTAATAGAGCAAGGTTGTACAAATATTATTTTTCTTGGTGATATACATCACAATGAAATTGAAATGCGTTGGAAAGGTTATCAAAAGGCCATTGAAGAAGCTGGCTTACCAATAGATAATTCATTACAAATTACCACAGATTTTACATCTGAATCCGGTTACTCCAGAATTCGTGATTTTTTTGAGACAAAAAATCGGTCGATAAATGGCATTTTTGCGGTCAGCGATGCGATTGCTTTAGGAGCAATGAAATACCTTGCTGAAGAAGACATTATGAGTGATATAGCAATCGTAGGATTTGATGATATCACCGTCTCTTCTTATTGCACGCCCTCCTTGACGACCATCAGGCAAGATACGCAGATGGGAGGTAAATTATTGGTTGAGCTCATTTTGAAAAAAATAAGTAAGCAATCGACAAAATCCAGAATTTTAGATGTTGAGCTAATTATTCGAGACTCCAGCATTAGAAATAAACCTGTCAAAAATAAGCTCTAAAGATAACTGATTGATGTTATCAAAAACTAAATTGGCCTCTGTTAGATAACTGACTTTACCAATACCTATTGAAAACATTTTAGCTGAATTAATGGCTTCAATCCCTGATCTTGCATCTTCAATTCCAACGCATTGATAAACTGACAGGTTAAGTCCCTCTGCTGCATTGAAAAAAATTTCAGGATCTGGTTTATTATTGGAAATAAAATTCGAGTCTGCAATGTAGTCAAATTTTTCATATATACCAAGACTCTTCACAACATTTATGGCGTTTTTGCTAGCAGATGCCAAGCCTATCAAAATACCTTTCTGATAAAGATTTTCAAATAATTCACCTACACCTTTGTACAAATCAGATGAATTTAACTCTTTAATCGACTCAAGGTAATAAGTGTTTTTTCTATCGAGTAGTTTATCAAACTCTGGAGAACTGATTTTTTTATCTCCTTTATTTAGTATCCACAGTAAAGAATTAGCTCTATCAACCCCCTTCAAACTCTCGTTATCATTTTCATCAAAACCGATATCAAGCTCATCCGCAATTTTTTTCCACGCATGGTAATGAAAACTGGCAGTATCGGCAAGTACGCCATCCAGATCAAATATAAATGCTTCAGGTTTCATCATGTTCTCCGATTAATAAATAGTGTTCTCCAGTTAAATTACTATCTCCAGTTAAATCACCATCTCCAATTAGCAACTCTGTGATAACGCATGGTTCTGACTCAGATAAATTCAAGGCTGTTTTGTTATGAAAAAACAAAATGGAGTCACCGGATAATAATTGATATTTAACATCGTTTTTGGTGATCTGAACGTCCAACTGGGCGCTCTTAAACTGAATCCTAAATTTCAGATTAGTGCAATTATCAGGAATATTAGGGGAGAAATATAAACGCTCATTTCGAACTCTCATTCCGGCAAACCCTTGCACGACACAAAGCCAGGAACCTCCCATACTAGCGGTGTGAAGCCCGTGATGACTATTGCCGTGAGAATTTTTGCTATCAACAAAAAGCGTCTTTTGATAGTAGCGGTACGCTGACTCGAAATCGCCAATTTCACAATAGAGAATACAATGAGCACAGGCTGATAGTGTCGAGTCATGAGTTGTAAGTGGTTCATAGAAAGCAAGGTTCGCTTTTTTGTTTTCTAGATCAATCCTATCGTCTAACAACACCATGGCTAAAACCACATCAGCTTGTTTTAAGACTTGATGACGGTAAATTTCCAGGGGATGAAAATGAAGAAGCAATGGGTATTTGTCTGAAGGTGTATTGTTAAAATCCCAAGGTTTTTTATCTAAAAAAGAATCATCTTGAGGGTTGACATTAAGATGAGCGTCAAATGGTAAATACATCAACCGCGCCATTTTTTTCCACTGCTCAATTTCGTCATTTTTGAGAACTATTTTTTGGCATAAAATTTCGAATTTGTGAGTATACTGCTGACCCATCCTGGATATGATTTCTAGCGCAAATTCAAAGTGAATTTTTGCCATACTGTTAGTATAAAAATTATTATTAACTAACGCGGTATATTCATCGGGGCCAGTCACTTGATCAATACAAAACTTACCTTGCTTTGTTTCACTAAAATGCCCAATAGAAGCCCAAACCCTGACTGTTTCAAATATTAATTCCGCACCAAAGTCAGCAATAAACCCCCAATCTCCAGTCGCATTCAGATAACTTTGAATGCCATAACTAATCGCTGCATTGATATGATATTGAGCGGTGCCAGCAAGAAAATAAGCCGAACATTCTTCTCCTCCTATCGTTCTCCAGGGGAACAAAGCGCCTTCGGCAATATTAAGTTGACGAGCCCGATCTCTCGCCTGGGGAAGCGTGTTATATCGATACATCAACAGACTTTTAGCTTTGAGCGGCGCGGTAAAAATAAAAAATGGTAGTATGTATATTTCTGAATCCCAAAAATAATGACCATCATAACCAGAGCCTGTAAGCCCTTTAGCGGCTATATTTCTGAGTCCATCGTCACCCGCCGACATATGAAGATGTAATAGATTCAATCTCATTGAGATCTGGTCTATTTTTGGAGCATCTGAAATTACGTTACTATTCTTCCAAAATATAGTTAATAAAGAACGATGTTCAGCTTCTAGCTTTGACCAGCCTTTATCTAAATAAAGACCTAATGACTTCTCCGCATTAGCAATCAAACTGTTTTCTTGTTCGGAAATTGGCTGGTCATTATTTAACGCATATTCATAATGCAAATATTTACTTAAAATTGTCGATTTTTTTTCCTGACAATTAATTTTTATGCGTAGCTCGATTCGATTTTTTTGTTTATCGTAGTCACAAACCAGCTCTTGATTTTCAACATCATGCACACAAGCTAAACAAATTAATCCTGCTGGATCCTTAATCTGATGCACCAGATAGCTAGCTTCATTAGAGGCTTTAGCTGACAAAAAATGCATCGAATTTGTTGCCGAAGATGTCCCCTCTCGAGGGTCGTGCTGCAAACTCTGAGAACGCGATTTTTCAGACTCTAACACTGATACAGCGATAACATTTCCATTAAAGTTCAATGCTTCTATGCTATATTGAATAACAATCAGCGACTTTTCTTTTTGAGATATAAATATTTTACTCGATACGAAGAGTTTTTTACCACTACCCGTTTCCAAATACACTTCTTCTACAAGCAGCGCATTTTCTAAGCAAAATTTTAATTGATTTTTCTTTGAATCACACAGCTTAAAGGCTTCGCCTTCACATTCAAACCATATGTTCTTGCCATTTGCCAGGGTCAAAATTTTATTATTATGTGTCGCAAATCCGAAAGCAGACTCACCGTAAGTGATTTTTTCTCTATAGTAAGCACCATTCAAATAAGTGCCGTTCTCAAACATATCTTGATTTGGACCAATATTCTTAGTTCCACGGGTACCAATATAACCATTGCCTAGAGAAAATAGAGACTCAACAACACCGACATCCAAACCTTCAAGGTCTGACTCAGTTACTATGTTCGCACTGTTTTCTACTGCTACCGTTCTTTCCAGCACTTAAATCACCTTCTCTATTTATCTGAACAACAACCAATTGCCGTTTAGTATAATGTTTTTGCAATCGATTGCAAAATGTTTTTTTTAAGGTTAATATGGTATTCATTGAAAAAAAACAATAATAATAAAAACAGGTCAAGCAAATCGAAGACCTGCATGAATTAGAGGTAATTACATTGAGTTACGGACGAATAAAACTCTCACTGGTGCTGACTTATTTTGTATTTGCAATACTACTGAACAGCGTTGGAACGGTTATTTTGCAAGTCATCAATACTTATGATATTAGCAAAGCGGGTGCAAGTGTGTTGGAGGGATTTAAGGATTTACCGATTGCTGTCGTATCCTTTTTAATCGCTTCTTATTTGCCGAAATTTGGTTATCGAAACGCGATGGTAACGGGATTATCCATTGTGACCTTGATGTGTTGTTTGATGCCTGTAATTCCTTCTTTTCTCACAATGAAAATATTATTTTTATGCGTCGGGATTGCTTTTGCCATGGTTAAAGTGTCCGTTTATTCGACGATTGGATTAGTTACTAAAACCCCGGAAGAACACGCTTCTTTTCTTAATAATCTAGAAGGCTTTTTTATGATCGGAGTGCTATCGGGCTACTGGTTATTCGGGTATTTTGTCGATTCAAATAATCCTCAGTCGCTAGAATGGTTGAATGTTTATTGGCTAATAGCCGGGTTATGTCTGACTAATATTTTACTGCTACTACTCACGCCATTTAATCAGACAAAAGTTAAATCATCCCATTCAACACTTGTCGCTGAGTTCGTTGAAATGCTTAAGCTGGTTTACAAACCCATGGTATATGTTTTTGTGATTTCAGCATTTCTATATGTGGTTATTGAGCAAGGTATTGGCACCTGGCTGCCGACATTTAATAATGAAGTGCTGAAGCTCCCTTTGCATATCAGTATCCAGGTGGCTAGCATTTTTGCAGCGTGTCTGGCTCTTGGTAGACTCTCTGCTGGCGTCCTGCTTAAGCGCTTTGATTGGTACCCTATTCTCCTGGTTTGTCTTGTTGCGATGGCAGCACTTATTGTCGTTATCTTACCCTTGACTGAAAATATTCAGATCAGTAACGATACCGATTGGTATAGTTTACCGATTGCCGCATGGATTTTTCCGTTAATAGGACTATTTATGGCACCGATTTATCCGATCATTAATTCAGTTATATTATCCGCTCTTCCAAAAGATAAGCATGCATCGATGACCGGCCTTATTGTTGTGTTTTCGGCATTAGGTGGAACCAGTGGTTCGCTCATAACAGGACTTGTATTTTCAACATTTGATGGTCAAACTGCATTTTATCTGACGCTAATACCGATATCGATAATTATGTATACATTAACTAAACTTAATTATCATTTGCGGTCATAAATGGAGAAATGACACTATTGCTAGCCGACCAGTCTCACCTCAATAACTATATGCCTTCTGGCGTAAATAATGGTCGCACAACACCAGCGCCGTCATCGCATCCACAATCGGAACCGCTCTGGGCAATACGCAAGGATCGTGTCGCCCTCTGCCATGATATTCAATTTCCTCACCATCCACCGTCAGAGTTTTTTGCTTTTGCATGATGGTCGCAACCGGTTTAAATGCGACTCTAAAATCAAGCTCCATTCCGTTAGAAATCCCGCCTTGTATGCCGCCTGAATAATTCGTTTTGGTGAGTACTTTGCCGCTATCTTGGTCTTTATAAAAAATATCGTTATGTTCACTGCCTTTCATTTTTGTGCCTTCAAATCCAGAACCGAATTCAAATCCTTTACAGGCATTAATCGACAACATGGCCTTTGCAAGGTCGGCTTCCAATTTATCAAAATAAGGTTCTCCCAAACCTGTTGGCATATTAAAAACAGCACATCGAACCACGCCACCTAATGTATCACCGTCTTTGCGCGCTTTTAAGATTGCTTCTTCCATATTTTTTGCCGCCACTATATCAGGACAACGTACAGGATTACTTTCGATTAGCTCAGAAGTCACTTCAGTAATATCAATGTCCGCCTTAATGTCTGAAACACTATCAACCCAGGAATAAATTTTAATCCCCAGATCCGAAATTATTTTTAAAGCAATCGCTCCAGCGGCAACATTTGATGCCGTCATTCTTGCAGAGCTACGCCCGCCTCCGGCGGGGTCCCTCACTTTATATTTTTGTTGATAGGTAAAATCCGCATGGCTAGGTCGATAAAGCTTTGCAAACTCGTCATAATCTTTTGATTTTTTATTTTGGTTTTTAATCAACAAACTGATTGGTGTTCCGGTTGTTACACCATTGAAAACACCGGATAAAATTTCGACTTGATCCGATTCATTTCTTTGAGTCACCAAATTACTTTGTCCAGGTCTACGACGATCTAAAAAAGGCTGAATATCTGATTCTGACAAAACAATATTTGCCGGACAGCCTTCCACTACACAACCAACTGCTGGACCGTGAGATTCACCCCAGTTAGTCACTTTAAATAATTTTCCTAAGCTATCGCCTGACATTGTTTACTCTTGTATATTTTAGATTCGTAAAATGTATTAGAGCGTTTTTTGGCTCGTAACACACCATTTCTGTTTGACATTTATGCCGGATTACGGCGAAAAAGCCGCCTAACCCAACCTGCTACTTCATCTTTATCTCGAAGATAGAGTCCGAAGCCATTTGTTATTTTTTAACATCACTGGCCTTAGCCAGTAACTGATTGCTTTCGGCCAAAAATTTTTCCGCATGGCCGCCAAACCAGTTTGATATTTCGGCAAACAGCTCGGCAAATTTCTGTTTATCTTCTGTTTCCAGCATTTCCAGTAAATCCATCATTCGTTGTAAAAAGCGCTTCACCATAGGAATGTTTTTTTGATCCGAAAAAATAATATCGCTATAGAGTTCCGCATCCTGCGCAAAGAGCCGCCCGACCATGATCAATTCCAATCGATAAATCGGAGAGCTTAATTCTAGCACTTTATCTAAATCAATATTTTCTTGCTTAAGATGATAACCATAAGCAATGGTCGAAAAATGACGCAGCACTTGTACAATCGACATCAGATGATCGTGCTGTCTGGCATCAACAAAAGATAAATTAGCGCCCCAGTTTTTCAATTGCTCAATAAACCAGTTGTATTGTGATTTTCCGCGGCCATGACAAACCACGATAGTTTGTTTGGCTAAATGGCCAATCCCCGGTCCAAACATTGGATGCAAACCAACCACCGGTCCTTTGTGAATGGCTAACATCGCATTTAATGGCGATTCTTTGATACTGGTAATATCAACCAATAAACATTGTTCATCTAGCTGGGAAAGTTTCTCAATCACCTGACGGGTGATCCGGATCGGTACCGCAACCATCACGATGGCGGCATTTTGTAATAAATCCTCACTTTGCAACCAATCATCTTTGTCAATAATATCAACCGAGTAACCCGATTGCCCGAACAATTGAACAAACAAGCTGCCCAGTTGCCCTTTACCACCTATAACCACCACTTTTCTTTGTTGAGTTTGGGTCACTTGTGAGCGAGTTTTATTTTGGCTTAAATAAGAATCTCGCATGATCCGCCGGATAACATCTTCGACTAAATCTGGAGAAATCCCTTTTTGCTCTGCCAGTTGGCGTTTTTTTTCAATTAATTCAGACTCGCGACTTGGCACATACAGTGGCAGTTTGAGTTCGGCTTTGAGGGTGCCGACCTTGCCAGTTAACGCTTGTCGTCTGGCAATCAGCTCTACAAGTTCACTATCGACCTGATCGATATCATTTCTGACTTGTGCAAACGCTTCGCTGGCGTTATTTCTTTTGTTTTTTCCGTCAATCATTTTTTTTATCAGTCATTACTTTTATCAGTCATTAGGAGATGTTTGGCTGATTGGAATCGAGGCCACACTCACTCATCAACCTCCAATAGTTAGGAAATGACTTATTCACTACCTCAGGATCTTTGATAACAATCCCTTTGGTCCTGACTCCCAGCAACGCCATGCTCATCGCCATGCGATGATCATCATAGGTCTCGATCACAGCACGACCAGGCGTGCCACCTTCAATCGTTAGATAATCTTCGCCATATTCAACCTTAATACCGGTTTTTAAAAGCTCGGTCGCGGTATCTTTGATCCGGTTGGATTCCTTATAAGCCAAGTGAGCAATATTTTTTATATGAGTTTTTCCTTTGGCAAAACAGGCCATCACCGCCAAAGTTTGCACAACATCCGGCATTTCTCCCATATCCACTTCAATAGCTTTTAACTCGCCACTCCCCGACACCATGATGCCTTTATCCGTTTTCTCAAACTGCATGCCCATTAATTCAAGCACCTGATAAAACTTTGATTCGCCTTGCAAAGAATCATGGTCAAAAGATAATATTTCGATCTGACCACCAGCAATTCCGACCAAGCCCATAAAATAAGAAGCCGAAACTGCATCACCAGGAATGGTCACCTCAATACCGCGATATATTTGCCCACCGTCGATAGCGTAATGTTGCTCGCCCCGTTTCACCTCTACTGCCAACTTGTTCATCCAGAAAAGCGTCATATCCACATAACTATTGGAGACCTGATTACCAATTAGCTGGATTTCAATGCCTTGTTTTAACAAAGGCCCTATCATCAATAATGCGCTCAAAAACTGACTACTTCGCCCGGCATCTAATTTACAACATTTATTTTTTGCCGGACCGCAAATAGTTGCGGGTAATTTTTGATTATCCGAGTCAACCGACACCCCAAGCTCAGACAACGCAGAAAATAACTCTTGCATGGGCCGAGTGGCCATTTTATCGGAACACTCAATCCTGACAGCAGCGTTTTCCAGTGCAGCAATTGCTGAGATAAACCGCGAGAATGTGCCACTGTGTGCGGTATTAAGCGTACCAGGTTGATTCAGCGGCTCACTTCTGGGTTGAATATCTAATTGATTTCCATCCAACGTCAGCTGATAACCAAGCGCTTTTAAACCAGCAATAGCGGCCTGGATATCGTCATTATCGACAATATTTCTCAATACTGAAGGTGTACTTGCCATCGCGCATAACGGGATCAAACGGTTAGCAATATATTTACTTCCAGGTAGACGTACTACGGCATCAATTTTATGACTGGGAATAATTTCTAGCTCAGAGCTACTCTTTTCTAGCTTAGGGCTACTCTTTTCTAGCTTAGGGCTATTCTTTTCTAGCATAAGACTATTTCTTTAATTTCAGGTTAGTGACTTTATCGGCAAATTAGACCGCTTTAATCATCAAAAGTAAAATAACTTTTACCGCTATCGGTTAGAATAGTCCACCAAATCCGCTTTTCTTCAATCAGCATGAATTTTGAACAGTTAAACTATATTCCAAGCGACAAAAAATACCAGGCTTTGGCTGGGCTACTCAGCCAGGATTGGGCGATGTTGCTAGATAGTGGTACCGGCACTCACTCCAGTGCTGGAGCAAAAGCCAGTAGCTATCGCCAATATGATATTTGCGTTTGCCAACCCAGCGTGCG
>JAUUYO010000011.1 GCA_030590405.1 Kangiellaceae bacterium | reverse complement strand
TTATTTTCAGGGGCCAAGTGAAAATAGTTATCATCTGCAAGATAGTTTTTAACGCAAATTCTGACAAACTGAAGAAAACGATCAGACTTTATCTCCAGTTTTAATGTTTTGTCATCGAGATACTCAGCGTTGGCGATTATCATCGCATCGTCTAACACCGGTAAATCGAATGACTCAGCAAACATAAATGATTCAGAGACCGCTTGGTTATTTTGATTGATTAATTTGCAGCATAGGACATCAAACTGTGAAATGCCAAATCTATAGGCATATCCACTATCCAAAAAATGCCCAAGCAGCTGATCAACACTTAGTGTTTGATTTTGATGACCGCTAATCTTTATGTCTTGCTGAGCTTTGGCAATCGAGATATGACCATTTTTGATTAAATCAATTTCCAGGGAGCCAGTAAATGCTTGATTGTTTTCATTTATAACAGAAATACTGGCTCCATCTAAGCTTTCGTTTTGTATAATGGCAGTTACATTAGCCCAGCTCCGTTTAAGTTGATAGTAAGCAGCTTTAGGCCGGTTATTGCTATCGATTAGACCAAAACCTGCACAGGGCCAGAAGTCACGATTAAACCAGATCAACCCGCCTTGGCAGCGACTTTTGCTAGTCCGCCAATATTGAAAAACTTGAGAGATGACCTCTCCAGTAACAACGCGAGAGAGTTCAATATACTTATTGATATCTTGTCGTCTTAGAACAACAGGATCAACTTTGAATAGCTCCTCAAGATATTTATCGCGGATATCATCAAAATCCCATCCTGCGCCTAAATCTCTTGGAATTCTTTTTGTCCATTCGTTATCGTAGGGAAATAAAGTCGTTTTGCCGATACTTGCGTGAATAGTTTCATCCTCCGGTATGTGGGATAACCCCATTCCTTCTGAGGCAAACAAAACTTGCGTTTTGTTTGGATCATTTGTCGGATGCATATACGCACCGATCCCCCAATAATGACTAACGCCTTGTGATAAATGAAAGGGCATAGCCCCTCCTGTTGGGGAGGAAGGCAGATAAGGGATCCCCGGATGTTGTTCTACACAAGCTTCTGGTAGCCATTGGTCAAAAAATTCATTGCTCCATAGCTCTTTAGGCATACCATACATGGCGGCTTGCGCTTGTACATCCGTGTTGCCACAATAAACACTAATGCTTGGATGTCTACTGAGCCGCGTAAGTTGTTGATTGACCTCTATTTTGATATTTTCTAAAAAAAGGGCATCTTCGGTAGGGTAGTCCATACTGGCAAACATAAAATCTTGCCAAACTAAAATACCCAGTTGATCACAAAGTTCATAAAAGTCATCACTTTCATAAATCATTGTTCCACCGACTCTAATCATGTTTAATCCAGAATCGCGCAGAAGTGTTAATTGTTGGGTCAAAATTTCGCGACTGGTATTGAGCGATAAATAGTCGCTAACTGTCCAACAGGTACCTCGGCAGAATATGAGTTGGTTATTAACTAATAGTTGGCTTTTATCTGAGGTAAGATTAAATTTAGTGGATTTAAAACCAAGCTGTCCTGAACTGATTAACTGTTTTCCTGCACGGGTTTCTAAGAAAATTTCGTACCTGTATAAATGTGGCTCACCGTGAGTATGAGGCCACCAAAACTTTATTTTTGAGAGCTTTTGACGAGCGAATATTGTCAATAAATCCGCCTGTTTGTTTACCTCTAACGGATAGCTTTGCTGATCGATCTTTAAATAGGCTCCGATAACTTCCTGCTTGGGAAATTGAGAAGTTAGTTCCGCTGAAACATAAACCTCTGCGTTATTATTGGTGACATTCGAACGCACCTGGAGGCGGTTGACTTCGAAAGTTTTCAGCTCTTCAAGGTAGACTTTTTTCCAGGGACCAATTATTTGAATGGGAGGGGTCCAAACCGAGACCTGGCCTAAGACTGTGCAGCGTAACCAACGCATTTGCTGATTTTCTACCAACCTGGTTTTCCAACGAGGGCGAGCACGTTTTTGTTTTAAATGATGTGTGGTTGATCGAAATACCAGCGCGAGTTGATCTGTTGGCTTTAATTCATTGGCTAACTCGATGGAATAACCGCGAAACATATTGTCAGTGGTTAACAAAAGCTCATTGTTTAGCCAAACTTCACAGAGTGTTGCCAAGCCATCGAAACAAAGTTTTAATTTATTGTTTTTATTGATTTCTGCCAGTTTATCGAGAGAGTTAATCTGGTACAAATACCACCAATCGAAGTCATTATAATTAAATGGTGGGTTCCAGCAGGCAGGTTCTATTCCATTAACGGCACTTGCGACGCTAGCAGGTATTGATGTTTCAAATGTTTGTTCGTTTATATCATTCAGTTTATCAGGTGAGCGACATTGCTGTGGACTGGTTTTAATCAATGACCAATTATCACTAAGTAGGTAGCTATTATTCACAAGCGTACTTGAGTTGTTGGCCAATTCTTCCATCAAAATATTCCAAAATTTCAGCTATAAATTTCTAAGCACTAAGCATTAAGTATTGAGAGTAACTCAATATGATTTAACCGCTTTAAAAAAATTAAAGCTTTTTGTTTTCGCCAGAGTTTAACTACCCAAATATTTTTGTCGCAGTTCTGTCATTGCCAGGCTCCAGGATTCTGCCATTTTGTCAATTGTTGTAAGATCTAATGATTTACCTCTACTGATTACCCGCGCCAATTGGAACTGATAAATTTTGGCCGTCTCAGAAATTGATCTAAATGCCTGTTTTGCTGATCCCAGTTCCTGCTCCCCATTGGATGTAAGCCAGTCCAGATAGTTGGCAGAAAGTTCAAAGCAAGCGCCTAACTGTCGTAGTGTAGCAAAAGAATATTGATGGAACATCTCGATGTCTTGCTTTTTTAACCAGTCTAAATCAATTACCAGCTGAGCTTTAAACTTTGAAAATGGATTTTCTGTCGGTAGCATTTTCAGTTGTTTAGCAAATAATTTTAGGGATATCTCGACAAGTCTTTTTTGATCGTAGTGCTGAGATTTTGATAGTTTTGCAATTTCTACATAGGGCGCTAAAACGGGCGATTCTTTGTCCAGGTGAAAAATATTGTTGAAATCTTCGCCTTCCAGAGTGTAATAACTTTGCGCATGAAAATAACCTAAACGTCTATTTTTGATATCAAATTGATTGACGGCGACTGTCGTTTTAACGTGAGCCATTTGATAGGCTGTTCCCGCAGTATCTGGTAAATACATAGAATCAAGTTCAACTAAAACGGGCCTGCCCAAAGCAACCTGTTCTTCTATGTGAGTGGTCAGCGTCTTCCAGACAGCCAGTTCTTGTACTTCGATACCGTAAAGCTGATAAAGATCGGCCAGCTGAAATTTGAAAAATGTCCACTGATCTCCTTCAAAATCAATCCCAAAGGTAAAAGGCATTGCTGCGACAGGTTCGTGTCCTAATGCATGTAATAGTTCGATCCATACATCGGTATAACAATTAGTTTCGGCCCAATCTCTTTCCTGACTATGAATCGTATGGCGTTGATAGCTATCGGGGTTTAAATCTAGTATTTGATGCATAACGACTTCACTATTTTATATTTCAAGAATACCACGAGCTTATATTTCAAGAATATCACGAACTTATATTTCAAGAATACCACGAACTTATATTTCGAGAATACCACGAACTTATATTTCGAGAATACCACGAACCTCAGGAGACCATTTGTCGGGATCCAGGCCGTGTTTTTTAAATAGTGCTAAAGCGATCCTTTCAAGACCAAATCCAATACAGGCAGTGTGTGCATCATTTCCATCAGATGTTTTAATATTAAATTCTTTACCAAAGTGATCAAGGTGACAATTACTTGAGGATATGGCAGTCAACTTTTCTTCCGATGCAACAGCGGTCACTAGCTCAAATTTTAAGGCTTGTTCCTGTTGAGTTGCTGCCATAACTCGCCCACCACGGCCAAAGAAGGGATCGTTGGCAATAATGGCTTCTACTTGCAAGCCAACCGATGTTAGTATTTCCTGGCCTTTTTCTAACCAGTAATCTCTGTGGGCGTGAGCTTGCTCCGGGGTACCTAGTTTTACAAACTCGCGCTGCCGAAATATTTGCATTCTGGCGGGATCGGGTGATGGTTCGTGTCTAAACACAAAGGCTCTAAGATCAACTAATCTGCCTTCTTCAGGCAAAATACTATCAGCGGCAGTGGGGTAGAGTGGGTAGCAAGCGGCCGGTACCATCATTACATCGGAGGGGGCGAGTTCCGTTGTCCAATCTTCATCGGCATGTTTTTTTTGCATTAATTTCAGGTGTGCTCGCTGGTCGCCTTTAAAAGTGTGCACCGAACCCATTAAATCAGGCATTGTTTCAATATGGTCAGTTGACAGGTAGGTTTTTCGGTTAAGAATAGGCGGAAAACGCATAACCTCTGGATTAAGGGGGCTACCATGTCGAGTAATCAACTTTTCAAAGGCTTCTATAACTCCTTCAAATGTACCGCTTAATCCGTAAACGCCGCTAACACCAGAACCTAATAATAATCCAGCGTCGAGCAATTGATTGCGGTATTCATCATAAGCTAATTCGAGACTTCCGTGAGAACCACACATTGGCTAGCGTGCCTCCTTGTGCATAACAACCAGGGTTGCGTTGTGCATTAATATTCGATCATTATTGACCATTAAAGATGCGCCATAAGCGTCACGAATATGGCGACATAAACTAAGTTCGGAATCATTTCGGTAGCTCGATATTCCGCAGATCATCATAGCTTTTCCTACGATATCGATTAACATCTGCGAACTGGAAATTTTTAGATTATTAATTCGGGTAGAAAAACCAAAGTTTGTAAAAGCATCAGAATCACCAATTATTAGCATTTCAGTATACTCTTTTATCGAAGCTGAGATGTTATTTCGCATATTGTTGAGGCTGCCTGTGACCTCTGCCAACCTAATTGAAGAGATCGGAGGCATATCAGGGTTTCTTCGTACCGAATTTTTAACAAATTTCCTTGCATTATCGATGGCATCTGTACAAATGCCGGACCACAAGGATGCCCAGGTAATATGTGCAAAGGGATGCATTGTTTGGCTCAAAATTTCGGAAAAGGGGACTGGATTTACCTGAGCGATAGATGCGCTTGCCGTGACTATAAATCCAGAACTGCAAGTACCACGGAAACCAAGGGTATCCCAACCAGAAATCGGTTCTAACTGAAATTGTTCTTTAGTGAGTAAAATACCAACTTGGTCACTGTTAGGCGCATCGATATTTCTGCGTGCGGTTAACATCAAATCATCAGCGGCTTCGCCATAAGATATCACAGGCGCTTTTTTAGTTAAGGTAAATTGACCATCACTTTCTTTTACTGCGCAAAAGCTGGAGAGTAAGTCACCTCCGGTACCAATTTCCGTAGTTGCGGATGCGATAAGCCGCTGTTCAGACACTAATTTTTTGACGTAATTTTTGAAATAGTCAACTTGCATACAGTGGTGAACAATACAGGCGACTTGAATTTTGTGCATTGAATATATCATCGCCGTTGAGCCACAATATAGGGCCAAAACTTCACAAATTTTACTAATTTGCTCTACGTTTAATCCCATACCGCCAAGTTTGACTGGAACATAAGCGCTCATTAGGTTTAATGACTTTATTGCGGCAAAACTTTCAACTGGAAATCTGGCTTTTTGATCGACATCTTGTGCATGCTTGGCGATGGTTTTGCTACCAATTTTGTGAACTGCTTTTAATAATTCAGTAAAATTAGTATTATCTTCTGAACTGAGAGTGAACATATCTCTTTCCTTTTATAATTTCCTGTGAGTTTCAAGCAACAAATTTAATCTAGCAGGTCTTCGACCGTATCTGCGATTGTCTCAATACTACCAAATGTTTTTCGGGATAGTACAGAATCTGGAAATTCTATATCAAACTCGTCTTCCAGGGCGAGCATCAGTCCAACTGTGGCCAAGGAGGTTAGTCCTGCCTGGTATAAGTCACTATTATCATCTAATTTATCGACTGGTTGAGTTAATCGTCCATGAGCGGAAAGAATCACCCTTATTTTATCTATGTGCATTAATACTATCCATTAATCGAAGCAATCATCAATTATAAGTGATAGGGGATTTGAGTCAATCCTTAGACATTGGCTTTTTAGGTTATGTTGATTCTAAGTGGTTTTTTCGGCGGCTTTCAGCCAACACATAGAGTGTCCTATACGGCTATAGCGCTCGAATCTCTGAGTAATGGGGGGATATAAACAACTAGCTCCATCTATCTGTAATCGTTTTTTTGCTCCTTCCTTATTTGACATATTTAGGCTAAAGTAGGCAATTATCCATCAGGTTAACTACTGACAAGAGAACCTGTGGGATGAGCTTTTATCCAATCTTTAAATGCTTACGGCGTGTCAGAAAAGATGATTGGGATAATTCAAATTTACCTTGGGGTTTTAGGGACTTACTTAACATGTCAAATTTTTTTCTGGATAACCACGACCTTCAATTTAATTTTAAATCGTTGAAACTCAAACCAATCGTCGATTTGATGGAGAACCATTACCAGATTGATGGCACTCACCCTGAAGTTCACGCAAATTTTGAAGAGGCAATGGATTATTATCGTCTATCTCTTGAATTGCTAGGTAAAATCTGTGCTGGAGATATCGCTCCCAGACGTCTCTCAGTTGATCAACAAGGCGCACACCTGGTTGGAGATAAAGTTGTCTATGCTGATGGTACCACCGCTTCAAGAAAAGATTTGTCTGAGGCTGGTTTTATGGGGGCTATTTTGCCACGGAAGTATGGCGGCGCTCACGTACCTTCGTCGATTTATATGATGATGATCGAAATGGTTTCTCGTGCAGATCCATCTTTAATGACCTTGTTTGGTTATCAGGATGTTGGCGAGTTAATTGCGCGGTTTGGTGATGAAAAGCAAGCAGAAAAATATCTACCTAAGCTTGCCAGTGGTGAATTTATTGGCGCCATTGTGCTAACTGAACCAGGGGCTGGGTCAGATCTTCAGTCTATAAGGCTTTCAGCCAGCTTAAATGAAACTGAGCAGTGGCAGCTAAATGGCACGAAACATTTTATATCTAACGGGTGTGGTGAAGTGCTGATGGTTTTAGCTCGCTCTGAAGCCAATACCGATAATATTTTTGGTTTAAGTTTGTTTGTTTGTTCGGGAGGCGACTCCGTTAAAGTAAATCGAGTCGAGGAAAAAATGGGATTACACGGCTCACCAACCTGTGAGTTATTATTTGAAGATACGCCAGTAGAGTTGATTGGCAAGCGGCGTATGGGGCTGACCAAATATATTTTGGAAAGTTTGAGCCAGGCACGATTCAGTGTTGCGGCACAATCATTAGGCATTGCTCAGGGAGCCTATGAAGCGGCTTTAGATTATGCTCGTCAGCGCAAACAGTTTTCAAAGTTTATTATTGATATTCCGGCGGTTGCCGATATGTTGATTGAGATGCAGGTCAGTTTGGAATCCAGTCGTGCGCTGCTTTATTACGGTGTCTATTGGCAAGATCTTAAAGTCCAGTTAGAAACCTATATCACCACACATAAAGAAAAAAATCCCGATATTAAGACCAGGCAGAAACAGTTGCGTCAGGTTCAGGTCAAACTCAATTTATTGTCTCCAATGGTTAAATATGTTGTGACAGAATCTTCTACCCAAGTCGCGCATCAGGCGCAACAAGTGTTTGGCGGTATGGGGTATATAAAAGAAACAGGCATTGAGCAGTTTGTCAGAGATATTAGAATCACCACTATTTATGAAGGCACTTCTCAAGTTCAAGTTGCAGCATCAATTAAAGCCGTATTAGCCGATGTCTTGTCTGAATTTTTTGATGAGAGAGAATCTCGCAAAGCTAAGATCGCAACGGAGGAAAAATTTATTTTGCTCCAAAATAAGCTTGTTCAGGTAAGAGAAAAGTATAATCAAGGTGTAAATTTTTTGGCCGAAAAAGCAGATGAACAATATACTTCCGCTTGTGCTAAATTAATGGTTGATTGCTATTCAGGAATGCTCGCAGGTCACCTTTTATTGGACCAATTAGAATCAGGTTATAATGATAATCTTAACAACAGAAAATTTGCGATAGCAAACCGCTATATTTCGAAGTGTTACGCTCGTTCTTTGGAAATGGTGAGCCTTGTTGAAGGTGAAATGTATGATGATCTTCAGTTAAAAGAGCTGCTTTTCAATAACGCTTAGTTGGTCGTTTAGCTAAAGTGTTTTTTTATCCAGTCTAGCGAACTTTTAATCACGTCATCAGAAGAGCTTTTTGTTGAAAAAGTATGAGTGCCGTCTTCGATAACTCGATAAGACTGAGTTAATGCTTGATCATTTTTTATTTGAGGGAAGCGTGATTCAAACTCTTTCAAAGCTCGCTCATCATGTTCGCCAAATGCAAAATAAACCGGTCTTTTTTGTTTTAAGTAGGCATCGGCAGCGACTAAAAACTCGCCCTGATTTTCGGGATCACTTTTAATGATCGCTTTAATTGAGCACTTAATTGTATGCTTAACTGTATCCACTAAGCCTTCACCATTAGGAAATTCTTTGCGCCACCAACTGGGCTTTAAAAAATTAAAAGTGACCAAAAAATTGATAACTCGCGACATCGTATCGGAAACTTCATATTCGCTCAACCGATCTTCCGGTTCATGGGGCGATTGCGGCATATTTTGTGAGGCGGTATAAATCTCGGTTGACCAGGCAAGTAGGCCTGACACATCGGAGTTTTCTGCTGCGCTCTTGAAGGATACACGAGAACCAGCACACAATCCCTGTAATATGATTTTTGCATGCGGCCATTGTGAGCGCACATAATCGATCACAGCGTTCACGTCTTCTTTTTTATGGTTGTCGAAGTGAGTTTCTGAGGTTTCGGCTAAACTGTCGCCAACTCCGGCAAGATCAACTCTGATCACAGCCATATTTTCCTGACAAGCTTTCTGGGCGAATGTCCAATACAGTCTTTGTGGGCCAGAACGATTTAACATCCCAGAATTGAGCATGATGACGCACAACTTTACTTCATCAGCAGGTGTTTGCTGTAATCCAAACAGTTTTCCACTCGGCGCATCAATTGTCAGTATTTTCTTACTATCAAGACGACTGTTATTGTTTACTGCATTCATTATATCTGCGCTCAACTGGATAGTCCTTTTTCTGTTAACCAGTCCTTTGTGTATTGGTAGGTTGCTTGTGGATTATATTGATCGTAAAGACTCAAAATACTCCAATAGTCCCGCTCTTCTTCACACCAAAGACGACTTGATTTGTCTGATGCCGGGTGTTGTTCGGTTAGTTTTTGAGATAGCTCTTTACCCAGGCTATCTCGGGCTAATCCGGTAACCAGCAACTCACCAGAGTATTGTTTTATTTGTTCTAATAAATTAATCGATTTTAGTTGATTAACAAAATCAATACCAAGCATTTGAGCTTCGATTTCGATAGTTCCCGTTGACTCTAATTGTTGCATCAGAACAGATGATTTGGTCGCTGGCAGGTTGAGTGAAATTGAAGCAAATTGTTTTGTACGTAATAGCTCCCGCCAATAATTAGCGCCTTTGCTGATCGGAGACAGCAAGACTAATCCTTTAACGCGTGGCTCTTTTTGTGCAGCAAGCAGGGCAATTGACGCGCCAAGTCGTAGACCAATTAAAACGATCTTTTTTACCTTGGTTTTATTTTGAAAAAACGAAATAGCATCCAGAGTGTCTTCAACTTGCGATTCGATGGTTGACTCACAAAGTTCACCATCACTATCCCCGGCACCTTTTACATCGAAACGAAAACTCTCAATATTTTGCTCGGAAAGATACCGGGAAAAATTAACAAACGCTCGGTAGGAACGATGTTTTTCTTCACCAAAAGGGTGGCAAAATACCACGCCGATATCTTGTGGCTGTTCCACCTGATGATGTAAACCAAAGAGCAGAACTCCATGACTATTTTCAAAAAAAACTGCTTGCTCCTGCATATTCTTGTACCTTACCAATAGGTTTCAATAGGATTTTTTAGATTTGCGCCGAACGCAGCTTTACCTAAATAAGTAAGGCAATCATCGCTGTAGGCTGGTTGTAAAGCGCCGCAACGTGAATCTCTATAAAAACGTTCTAACGGAAAAAATTTGCTTATGCTGGATGCGCCACACATTCGGATCGCATCAGCGGCTAACTTAGGACCACTTTCGCTGACAAGATATTTAGCGTGATGGATCGCTGCATTTGCTTCATCTGAACCCCGAGCGCTATCGACCAGATTAGCAGCATGATAAACCGCTAGTCTTGCCGAAGTTAGTTCGGTATAGAATTTCCCCATTTGGTGTTGTATTACTGGTTCCTGAGAATAAGGAATATCAGTTCCGGGGAGTTTTTTCTTTTTAAGGAAGTTCACCAGAAAATCATAAGTTGCCGTCATAATACCAAGATAAACACCGGAATATCCGCCTGCTAACCAATGCGGTTCCCGTGCGATCTTATATAATGCCATGCCTTCAGATGCCATGTAGAGTCGCTCTTTAGGAACAAAGCAATCTTTAAAATGTACAGGGTTAGTCGAGGTTGCCCGCATGCCTAAAACATTCCAGACATTGTCCATATGTGAGCCAGGGGTTTCTCTATCTACGATAAGAAAAGAAACTGCAGCTTGTTCCGATTTAGAGTGCGCAGCTTTGGCGGCGACAACATAATAATCGGCATAACCTGCCATTGAAACAAAAGATTTTGTGCCGTTTAAGATAAAGCCACCTTCAGTCCGCTTATAGCTTGATTTCAACTTACTAAAGTGAGCGCCAATTCCAGGTTCTGAAGCTGCTGAGGCAAATAATTTTTTGCCTTCAACGGCTTCTTTAAAAATCCATTCACGAAAATCGTTGATTGCGCCTGAGCGTCTATCGTCAGTTGGTGCTGCTGGGATTTCAGCCAAACTACCGACAGTAATATTGTGCATGTTAAATGCCAAACTAGTTGAGGCATCACCGGTCGCTAATATTTCTAGTGCTTTGCTGTAAGTTAAAAAATTACAGCCCCAACCTCCAAACTCTCTCGGGACCATCATTCCTAATAGGCCGGCTGTCCTTAAATCTTCAAAATTCTCGACCGGAAATGAACCTTCATTGTCATACTTTGCCGCGCGAGTTTTAAAAATATCGGCTAAGGTATGACACAGTTCCATTAATTGTTCGCGAGTTTTTTCTTTGGGTTCCACAATATCAGCGGAACTATTTATATTTTCCTGGCTCATGATTATCCCTCAAAATTGATTTATTTTGTTAATCCATTGATCAAGGTTGCAATGCTTTCAACGGTGGTGAAATATTCTGGCATGAGGTAATCATCATCGACCATAATGTCATATTTACCTTCAAGAAAAGTAATTAGCTGTTGTAGACCGAGAGAATCGAGAATACCCTCATCTAATAGTTGGCAATCGGCTGCCAATGAATCCTTTGCGCCATGCATTATTTCTGTGCTGATAAACTCACTGATTACTTTTGTTAAGTCGTCCATTTTGTACTCCTGATAAAAATAGTTTATGTTTGATTGTCATGATATTGCTTTGATAGACTTTGTCTATCAACTTTTCCGTTAGATGTTTTTGGTAAAACGTCTAAAATTTCCGTTGCTACAGGAATCATATAGGATGGTAATATTTCAGTAATTAATTTATTTACTAATGTTTTTTCTAAGGATTCCTGCTTACTATTTGGATAAATTTCTTGTGATGAGTTATGAGTTGCGATAAACGCAACTAACTTGTTACCAATCAATTCGTCGACAAATGGAATAACCGCGACTTCTCGGACTGTCTCCTGTTGATAATAAGCTGCTTCAACTTCTCCCAGTTCGATTCGGTACCCTCTGGATTTTACTAAGTGGTCATTTCGCCCCTGAAATATAAAATCGCCGTTATTGTCTAATGAAACGATATCACCCGTTTTAAAAGCCCAATCTTTTAGGTAAGCTTTGTTTTGATTAGTTAGAAATTTGGCCATTGTTTTCTCATCGTCTGCCCAATAACCAAGAGCGACACAAGGACCTCTGGCAAATAACTCGCCGCTTTTTCCTGGCTCAGTAACAATATCACCATTCTCATCTAAACAGTAAAGATCGGCATTGGTGGTAGTACGACCAATTGGTATCGGGTTTAATAATTTATCGGCCGGAATAGTCACAGTATAGCTGGTAATGACATTTGTTTCCGTTGGACCAAACCAATTCATGAAAGTTAGCTCTGGCAGGCAAGTTAACCACCGCTTTAGATAAGGTACGGGGAAAACTTCTCCAGCAAAAATAATCAATCGTAAATCAGGGTATGATATTGTTTCGAATTTTGGATTTTGAGCCATCATTGACAAGATCGAAGGGACGGAGTACCAAACACTAATACGATTATAGATCATCCAATCTAATAAGCGAGTAGGGAAGGTAGACGCTCCATCGGGAACCGGAAGCAATGTAGCGCCCACCATTGCTGTTGCAAAAATATCAAATATTGAAAGGTCAAAATGAAGCGGAGCATGACCGGACACCCGATCATTTGTTGTCAATGACGTATGCCCGCAAGACCAGGATACAAACGACATTGATATATGATGGCTTATCATTACACCTTTTGGTTTGCCAGTTGAGCCTGATGTATACAATATATAAGCTAAATCAGAGTCGACAATATTAAATTTCTGTATTGGTTTGTTCTGTTGAGAATTTACATCGGCCAGAGTTAAAACGGCTATCCTCTCTAACTGCTCAGGTTCACTGTTATCAAGGATAATAATTGATTTGATGCCATTTTTGTTTGCTAGTATTTGTTTTAGTTTAGACCAAACTGGTTTGGTTATTATTAAGGTATCAATCTGACAGTCATTACATATGTAACTGAGCCTATCTGCTGGCGCTCTTCGGTCCAATGGGACATAGGCACATCCAGATTTTAAAATGCCGTAAATTCCCATATAAGCAGCAATTGATTTATGAGTAAGCAGCCCAACTCGTTGGCCCCGTTGTACCCCTGTTTGAGTTATCAGGTTTGCTATTTTCGTGGTGCTTGAGTCGAGTTCTTGATAGGTGAGTGAAGCATCTTTTTCTTGTATGGCGGTGGACTCGGGCCAACAATTTGCCGAGTAACTGATGAGGTCATGCAGTAAAGTAGCCACTAGTTTGAGATCCCTTTTAATATTCTAGCTTTAGATAACAGGACTAACTCTTTTAGTCGGGAAATTACAGCTTTTTATTTGTGACGAAACTGCGGAGATTATAATATAAACGACCATTCGAGTAAACTTACATGCTTCTGTACTTAACTCATGAATTTCAGAAAAGTCTCGAAATTTCACCAAAACATTTATGATTATGTCAGTATTTACAAGCAACCTGAGTTAAATGCAGAGGCACGTACACTTATTTTAATTGATTTATAACGTAAAAATGTAAATTTTTGATCGAAATCACGCGCGAAGTTTTCTTATTTCTGGAGAAATGTCTTGAGGTTTATATGCTAATTCGTTGAAATATAAAGAATACTCTAGAGAATATTAGAGGTAGTAAAAATAGAATATAACGCGAAAGAAATTGCGGTTCGCGCGTTTACGCAAAATTTATTCTGTGCAGTTGTTCTTTAACGTGTTGATTTACGTGAAGTTATGACTTAACCTTGGTTTTCTTTGAAAAATGATTAGACGCGAGGGAATAAGAACCGCTGGCGTCTGAATTCACTGTTAAGCATCAAATGGGTTAACGAAACTAAGGAGAAAATGGAGTGGCAATTATTAACGAAGATTTTTATATCTTTCCCGAGGAAGTATATAGAGTAGGCAACTCTGGTAGCCATAAGCTAACTGCAATTCGTGTAGGGGAGATAAGTACCTACGAATTGAAGGGGGTGAAAATGGTTGTTGCAAATGGACAAGGAGTAAGTGTATTTACGCTAAAAGGAATAAAAGATGAAGGCTTAACTGGTTATGCATGGCTTTTCAATAAAGGGACACAAGTTGAGTACGGTTTAAAGCTTATTGACGATAATAAGCCTGAGCACTACACACTCGCACCCATAAGAAATATGCCTTTAGATGAATATAAATCGCTTTTGGAAAAAATGGGTATCAAGTGTGCAAAATATCTTAAGTTAAACAAAAATGGTTCAATTGTGAGGACAGCATGACAACAGTAAGAACGGTTAATGTCGAATTAACGTGCGATGAAGCTAAATATATTCTGCATGCTTTAAACGAATTTAAAATGGCCTGTGCAGCAAAAGTTCAAGAGGATGAAGATGGCGATGATGATTTTACTCATATGTATGCGAATGATGTGATGCAAGCTCGTATTATTCACGAAAAATTATCCAGTTTGGCTACGCCAGTGTTTGGAGAGTCGTCACTTGTTTTGTCTTATGAGCTATTGTAACAATGCTTAACAAAACGTTGTTGCAGATGAACTAGCATAACTAGGAGTTATGTCAAAAAAGATCTCGAAAACTATGAAAAATAAAATAGGAAGAAATGACCTTTGCCCATGTGGTAGCGGCAAGAAATATAAAAAGTGCTGCATATCAATTGGTAAATTAGATTCTGCGAAAACTTGGGTCAATGATGCGGGTATGCATGTTATTGCTCCTGGCGAGCGTCTTACCAAATCGCAAATTGAGCAAATGACAAAAGAATATCAAAACCAAATTCGGAATTCCCCCATGTGGGAGCAAATGGTTAAAGAACATAGCACAGATAAAGCTGAAGAATTACTAAAAGAATTCAAGGCTGAAGTTCTATGATAACCATCAACTATTACATAACCAGCAGGTTCTTCAGGTTAGGTGATAAAGAAGCCTCTCCTGAAGACCTGAACGTTAGGAGAAAAGAAAATGACGATCTGGGCATTCAATAAAGTAGATAAAGTTGCAGAGCGAAAATTAGTGTACAAGTCTATAAAGTCTGGCAAGTCTCGTTTTGGATGGTCTCAACAGGACGAACACAATCTTAAATTGAAGGATAATTGGTCAGATTGGCACTCCAGGCAATTATTCCTACTCCAAGTGAATCCGGGGGATTGGATAGTTCATATCAACACACCCAACTGGGGCGAATGCACTGCGGTGCAAGTGCTTTCTAAATATGATTTTGATGACGGTCTACAATGCAGTTGGGGACCAGACTTTAGACATTTTTTTGATGTTGATGTTAATACAATTATTGAATTTGACCGCAGAGATAAAAATGTTCTGCCTTCAGTCAATCTAAACCCTAGGCAAAGATATCATAGAATTTATGCTGTTGATGATTTTCTCAAATCAATAGACAATCTGAAAAATAATACTGTCAGCTTGAATGATGGGGAAAGTAAGGAAGAATATCATCTGAAGGACAAGACTGATAAGTATTTGACCGAAATATCACACCTTATTCATGAAATGCACAAAAGTAAAAATTTGGAGCGTTTCTTAGCAAAAGTTTTTCGGAAAATACCCGGAGTGATTGATGTCAACGAAAATGGTTTTGGATGGGGAACTGATTATGGTGCTGATCTTATTGTTACGATGAGTACATCATTAGGAAACTTGGTATTTGAGAATAAAATTATAGTTCAAATTAAATCTTTTGAAGGTACTCATCATGATCTCGATGCGGTTGAACAAGTCAAAACTGGCATTGAGAAATACGCAGGGACAGCAGGAATGATAATAACGACAGCAATAAAATCAGAAGAATTGGAGAGTAAGGTGCAAGAATCTTCCGAAAAAACAGGGCTTCCAATAGATTTATTGGCATCCGATGATGTAGCCAAGTTCGTCATCAAGCATGCTCCAGAATTACTTTTTAAATTAGACGGAATCTCCTGACAATTTGCTACACTGGAGCGCAAAAAGCCGCGCCCGGTGAGCAATGCGTTAGGGTTTTAATAAGGAATTAAATGAATAATCAAGAAATAAATTACCAAGAACCAGAGGAAGAATTAGAAGCGTCAAGTCCTTTTGAATTTCCAAATAAGCTCAAATGGTTCGTTACTGTAAGCTCATTAATTATTATATCTACTTGCATCTATTTAGTTATTAACTACATCGACTGTCCAAAAACAAATGCATCACCAAAAGAATTAGGTTTATCTTCAGTATTTTTATTCTCCCTAACCGCTCTTTTATTGGTATGGTTTCCTTGGCAACAATTAGGGATGCGAATAACAAAAATTGGAGGTGTCGAATTTAAAGAAATAGTTACCGAACAAGCATCAGAGCATGCGGAAGAAGTTACCTTTCTTCAAGATCGAATTGAGGTTTTAGAATCCAAAGTTCACCAGTTGGATGAGATGAGTGAATTTACAGAAAGTTTTGAAGAGCCAAAACTACGTGAATTATTATTTAGCTTTCTAACTAAATATAGTAAATGGGCATTTTCACCATCAAGAATTAGGGCTTGGGGTGCTCAACAACAGGACTATTCATCTTTATTAAATTATGGGTATCCATTTATTCGTAGTACCTTACAAAAAATGGTTTCCGAAAATATGTTAGAAACTAGGGTAAGTAAAAAAGGAAATACGTTATATCGTGTTTCTCAACCCTAACAAAATCAATGTACATGGAAATTTTGTTCCGCTATCACTCCACAAAACCCCAGTGATTGGCGGCGTTAAAGCGCTATAGAGATATCAGATAAAATTGAAATCTTAAATAAAGAAATGCTAAAGTCAGAACGTGTAGTCTTTTCTCCCTAGTTGGAACGCTAAGGGCTTTTTTCGTTAGTTTTTCAGCTCTTGGAAAAAGTAACTCGTAGGAAAGCGCAGCGCTACGAAACGGTTGTTTGTATTTAATCATTTTGGTTGTACAAACTAAATGAATCGTGCCAAAGTAACACGGCATAAAATCATGCAGCAGGCGAGTTCGTCCGCTGCATAAGTGTAGGTTACCGAAACTAACCGCTGACTCCTCCGTCGCAACAGTCATTTTCGGTAACTACAGGCGTTAAAGCGCTACAATGTTTGTAGGTGTTTCTGGCAAGAAGCCATTTGCCAATATCAAATATTTTAGTGCGCTAGCTATTGTACACAGTTCAAAACTGAAAGCGGTTGTTTTAAATTCGCCAACAGTAGGTGCTACTAAGCAACCATTTTTAGAGTGTACAAGATTAAAAGGCCGTGCCAAATTAACACGGCGTAAACCCAAAGTAGTTGCCAAGACTTGGCCGCTATTTTAACCAGATAGAAATTATAGTCCCTGAACATACTCGCTAAGAGTTTTATCTGTTAAACACCAATCACTCTGACGTTCAGTTTGGGCGCACATGTCTCGCTTGATTAAATCTTCATTAGGAAAAGGAAACAGTAATTCATCAGTTTTGGTGCCGTCAATATAGCGTTTTGCAGGTGCTTCGGCACTATCTGAATCACAATTATTAACCGTTGTGGTTGGAGCAGGGATACTACCAATAGTCACCTGCGCGCCAGCCAAATCATTCAATGAACAGCCTGTTACTGTGTAGTCAGTAGCGCCACCTAAGATATGAACACCAACGCGGGCACCACGCACTGTCATGTTTTCGATGGTGCCACCGGAACCACCTACGTTTGAATCCGGGTCGATGGTGATACCGCTCGCGCCATAGCTACCGTCAGAACCATCTGGCATATTAATAGCAAAATTCCCCATCCATTTATTATTTGATGGTGGATTAACATCACCATTGACGTTATGAGCAGCGACTGAAAAGGCTTTATAAAACTGGGTCACCGATTGAGTAGCCCCATCCAATACAATGCTGTTTTCAACAATACTTTCATCTGTTGAATATAATACATTTCCTGTTCGAGGTTCACTTTGACCCGCATTAACTGCCAGGCCTGGACGAGCAACAATACGTCTAAAAGTGATGTCGCTTGCATAAAAGGCTTGAGTAATGTGTCTACCTTCACCAAAAAACCAGCTGTCTTCGATAAGATGACCAGAACCTCCTATCTTAAGAGGGATTTTATGTTTGTGGTCGCCGCCGTGTGAACAAGACATAACTCGCATCGTGTTGTTGGTACCGGCAATATTACAAGCGTCTGAATTTTCACCAGCATGATGTACCCTTAATCCCCTTACACTTGAGTTGCTACCTTTCATTTGAACCAATCCACCAGTCCACGTCTCACCAAGAGTACTTTGTCCATCAATTTCAGCCATTCCATCGTTGACCGCTCTTACGTAAATATTACTTGGAATATCCATTGCCTGTACGTATTTACCATCATTAAGGCAAAGTGTCTGTCCTGCAGATAATTGGTCGAACGCATCTGCGAATATTTCTCCTGGACTAATCGTTAATGTGCAATCCTCGGTGGAGGCTGAAGCCTGTACCGTCACAGTGATGCTATCTGTTGCAGTAAGACCAAGATCGTCGGTTATAGTGATGTCAAAAACATAGTTTTCTGGAGTATTTTGATCCGCTAAGGTTGGCGAAGTAAAACTCGCTTCGGCGCTAGTAGAATTGTTTAACGTCAATGAATTACCGCCTGTTTGGACCCAGCTGTAGCTATTGATATTGCCATCGCTATCGCTGGCGGTTGCTATCAGTGTAACATTGGTTTGTTCAAATACGGTTACATCATTACCCGCACTAACGGTGGGGGCGATGTTTCCGGTTTGTTGGGCTGACACGGTAACAGAAATTGAATCTGTACTGGTGGCCCCACCGTTATCGGTGACCTGGATTTGAAAAGATAAACTCGTTTGAGATTGACCGTTTGCTATTGCTGGCGCGGTAAATGAGGCAGTTGATGAATTTGCGGAATCAATATTGACATTCGTACCACTTAGTTGAGTCCAGCTATAGGATTGGATAGTCCCATCGCTATCCGATGCGGTTGCAGGTAAAGTTACATTATCGTTTTCTTGAACTGACTGATCCTGGCCGGCACTAACTGTTGGTGCGGTGTTAGAAGAGGCGGCCTGGGTAACGGTGACCGTTACTGTGTCAGTGGCACTTGAGCCTTTGTCATCGGTCGCGGTAATTCTAAAAGCGACTTGAATACTGTTTTGAGAATTATCAGCTGGTGCAACAAACGATGCATTGGCGGTATCAGCCCCAGTTAAGCTTACACTAGCTCCTGATATTTGAGTCCACGAAAAGAATTCTACCGTGCCATCGCTATCGCTGGCTGAGGCAGCAATTCGCACATCATCATTGGCTGAAACTGATTGATCAGCGCCTGCGTTAACGTCAGGTGCTTTGTTGGAAACAACCTGGACTTTTTCTGCTTCACCAGCTCCCCCACCACAAGCTGACATTAATAATAAACCTGGAATAATAAGAGCGTTTAATAAGCTGTTAAGATTAAAACTTGAAGAAGAAATAATTTTCATCATTTGTCACCGATAAATATGCTTTATTTATAAAAATGGAATACTGCATAGCCATTGCGTGCAAATTGTATCGGTAGTTGTCAGGATTCTTAACACTGCAATCAGTGGAATGGGGAGTGCATCACACTATTGAGCCTATATAGACTTAAAATGTGAAATAGCGCGCGATTATGGTGAATTATGGGTAGTCGATATAGGCTTAAATTATATTCGAATTTGTACTTGTAAGTATTTTTTATTATGCTCCAATGGCATAGCCAAAAAGCCGGGTTGAATGCTGAAGTTCTTTATTATTATGCCGCTGGAGCGAGTTTGAGATAATTTACCTTTCGAGTTTATCTAACTTGTTTTTAACCCCGTCCCATTTCTTGGCCTCAGGCATGGGGTCTTTCATTTCAGTAATGTTATCCCACTTTTGGGCAAGCTCCGCATTCAGGGCAATAAAACCCTCTTGTCCATCCGGTAGATCATCTTCTTCAAATATCGCTTCGGCTGGACATTCAGGCTCGCATAAGGCGCAATCAATGCACTCGTCGGGATCGATGACCAGGAAATTCGGTCCTTCATAAAAACAGTCTACCGGGCAGACTTCGACACAATCAGTGTATTTGCAAAGTATGCAGTTGTCAGTAACGACAAACGTCATTGTTTTTCTCCAATTTGCTTCTATTGGGTGAGTTTGTAAATCAATTCTAGCGCATTTTTAGGCGTTAGCTCGTCAGGATTGATATTCTCTAATATTTTCAGCCTGGGGTCGAGAGTTTCTGGATTGGATAACAAATTTAATTGACCCGAATCATTAATGGTATGAATGGTCTCAACGCCGCTCTCTGGATCCTGGTTAAATGTCTGTGTTGAGTTAGATTGCACTGGGCGATTGCTGCTTTGTTCCAGATGATTTTGATATTTTTTGGCTTGATCGGTTACTGCCTTTGGCACGCCTGCGATTGTGGCCACATGCACCCCGTAACTCTTGCTAGTGGGACCCTGATGTACCTGATGGTCTAATACCAGTTTATCGCCGTGTTGAATGGCTCCAAAATGAAGGTTTTTGATCTGTTCATTTTGTTGGCTCATTGCGGTGAGTTCAAAATAATGGGTTGCGAACATTGTAAAGGGCGAAATATTACTGGTGAGATAATCCAGAGTTGCGTGGGCGAGGGCTAAACCATCATAAGTGCTGGTACCTCGTCCGATTTCATCCAACAAAACCAGGCTTTTTGAAGTGGCATTATTAAGTATGTTAGCTGTTTCACTCATTTCCACCATAAAAGTAGAGCGGCCACCAGCTAAATCATCGGACGCGCCGATGCGAGTAAAAATGCCATCTAATATCGGGAGTTGTGCCGATTCTGCGGGAACAAAGCTGCCGCAATGAGCCAACAGGGTAATAATTGCCGTCATTCGCATATAAGTCGATTTGCCGCCCATATTAGGGCCAGTGATAATCAAGCTCTTTGCATTTTTTTGGATGTCGACATTATTGGCGATAAACTGCTCGGATTGATGGGCTTCAACCACTGGATGGCGGCCACTTTTGATCACTAGCGATTGATCCTTTTCGGAGGGTGCCAGGATCGCTGGCTTAACATAATGATTTTGAACGGCCACGTAAGCAAAGCATTGCAGTACATCCAACTGAGACAAATTATAAGCGGTTTCCTGTAGTGCTTCAATCGATGGCAAAAGCTGATCGACCAGTTGTTGGTAGAGCTGCTTTTCCAGAGCTAGCGCTTTGGCTTGGGCGTTCAGCACCTTGTCTTCCAGCTCTTTTAATTCTGGGGTAATAAATCGTTCAGCGTTTTTCAGGGTTTGCCGACGAGTATATCGGACGGGGGCTTGCTCTGATTGCGCTTTGGATATCTCGATAAAAAAACCATGCACTCGGTTATATCCAACCTTGAGGGTATTGATCCCCGTTTGCTGTCGCTCCCTGACTTCCATTTCATCGAGTAACGATTGTGCATTGTTTGATAAAAAGCGCAGTTCATCTAATTCCTGATGGTAACCGTCCTTAATCACCTTACCATCCCTGAGAACGACTGGCGGATTTTCAAAAATAGCCCGCTCTAATAGCTCATAGAGGTCTTGATGGAAGGGCAGGCCTTCTGAAATTCTTACTAGAATTGGGTTGTTTGATTGGTTGAGCCATCTGCAAAGTTGTGGGATCGCATTTAAGCTTTCCCGCAGTCCAGTTAAATCGCGCGGGCGACAAGTATTTAGCGCTATTCGGGTCAGAATTCTTTGCATATCTCTGATCGGTATTAAACATTGACGCAACTCATCGAGTTCCGGGTTGGCGGCAAGTGCTTCCACGGAATTCAAGCGATTGTTAATCGCCTGTGGATTAACCAGGGGGGCATGTAGCCAGGATTTTAGTAAACGAGTTCCCATCGCTGTTTTGCAATGATTAATGACATTAAACAGAGTTACTTCGCTATCAGCAAAGATATTCTCAGTGATTTCCAGATGTTTTCGAGTAAAAGTATTTAGCTGTAAAATATTCTGGTTATCAAAAGGCGAAAGTTTTTTGATGTGCGATAGCTGGTTTTGTTGAGTCAATGTTGCATAATTTAAAACTGCGCCAGCAGCGCAAATGGCCGAAGGCATGTCATTGCAGCCAAATCCAGCCAGGTCCGCGACTTTAAAATGAGTGGTTAATTGTTGATAGTTTTGTTGAAAATCAAATTGCCAATCTTGCTGCTCTTTGGTGATCAAGTTTCTTTGTTTTAAATCGCCACAAAATGACTCCTCCGCAAGTACTTCAGCTGGCTTTAAGCGGGCAAGTTCGCTATATATCGAATCGATATCGGTAAAATGATTGCAATAAAACTGACCACCAGCCAGATCCATCCAGGCCAGCCCAAAAGGATGATTGCCTTTATCCGTTTTAGCCAGGTAAACAGCCGCTAGCAAGTTTTCAGAATGATCTTCTAACAGCGACTCTTCACTTAAGGTCCCTGGCGTTATCACTCGAACGACTTTTCGTTCCACTGGACCCTTAGCTGTGGCAGGGTCGCCTATTTGTTCGCATATGGCGACTGATTTTCCCTGTTTAACCAGCCGAGCAAGATAGTTGTCTACCGCGTGGTAGGGGACACCAGCCATGGGAATAGGGTCGCCGTTTGCTTTTCCTCGGTGGGTTAAAGTGATCCCCAACCAGTCTGCGGCCTTTTTTGCATCGTCAAAAAACAATTCATAAAAATCGCCCATACGATAAAACAACAGAATTTCTGGATGTTGTGATTTAATCGTCAGATATTGGCGTATCATCGGGGTATGGTTCGGTTGGCTTTTATTTAGTGGCTTCACGGATTATTCAATAACTTGATTCATAGCCGAGATTTTACTAGAAAAAAATGCGAAACCAAATAGAATAATGCTCAAGATTGAAAAAGATTATGTGGGGGAGTGCAAATGAAGTCGCTGGTATCTAAATTGTCCGTCAGGCTGATGTTTAAACATCTGAAATTGGTGACGGTTGAATCTTGTACCGGCGGGTTGATCGGCAAAACAATGACCGATATCGCCGGTAGTTCTGATTGGTATGAAGGTGGGTTTATTACCTACAGCAACCAAGCAAAAAACAGACTGGTCAATGTGCCTTTAGAGCTGATAGAAAAATACGGAGCGGTATCCATTGAGGTCGCAGAAGCAATGGCAAAAGGGGGAGGCGAGCATTTTCCAGACTGCGTTTCGGTCGCAGTAACCGGTATAGCTGGCCCCGGCGGTGGTAGCCTGGAAAAACCTGTCGGAACCGTTTGTATTGCCTGCCAATACTCATCAGAACTTAAAACCAGAAAATTTACTTTTTTGGGTAATCGTGATGAAGTCCGACATAAAACTGTTGAAGAAGCGATTAATCTGTTGCTATTGATGGCAATGAAAAAAAACTAAAGCGGCAAGTTTTACGAGCTGTGATAGACTAAACTCATAATAATAATCTGACTTTCCATTGAGGTTCACTAACCAATGTCATATTTAAATAAAAGAGCTTTCGCATTATTAACGGTCATCGCTTACGCCTTAATCGCTGGCGGTTGCGCAACGATGTCGGGAGCCACGCCGGCGGAAAAAAGACAGTCCATTGTTAAAATGAAAGATGACGTTTTGACTGAATTGTTCAAAATTAAACCAGAT
>JAUUYO010000155.1 GCA_030590405.1 Kangiellaceae bacterium | reverse complement strand
TGGTGATATCAGTACCCTTCTTTTAGGAACCATACTGCTTGATACTGTCAATCTGGACGTCCGCGATTAAGGTGATCTTCTATTCGTCCAGGAGTGCCAACAATAATATGCGCGCCATGCTCTAAAGAGCCGATTTGTGGGCCTAATGGAACGCCGCCACAAAGGGTTAGCACTTTAATATTATGGATAGAACGAGCTAAGCGCCTAATTTCTTTCGCCACTTGATCAGCCAGCTCACGGGTCGGGCATAATATTAACGACTGAATTCGAAATCGTTTAACTTCGAGATTATGTAATAAACCTAGGCCAAAAGCTGCTGTTTTACCGGAACCTGTTTTTCCCTGAGCGACAACATCTTTACCCGCTAATATCAATGGCAGACTTTGAGCCTGGATCGGTGTCATTTCCTTATAACCCAGGCTGGACAGATTAGTGACTAATGCTTTACTGAGTTTTAGCGATGAAAAAAGATTAGATTGCACGTTATTTGGCCTTAGCTGACTGGTGAAAGGAGATTTAATTGGTTATTATAACAGAGCTTAGTACTGCTAGGAGCAGGCATTTATTTCTGTATCATATGAAAATGAAGAAAATAGCCATATTTGTCGATGTACAAAATATCTATTACACCACCCGTGATGCTTTCGGCCGTCCATTTAACTACCGTGAGTTTTGGAAGCGAGTAGCCAGTTCTGGTGAAATTACTCTCGCCAACGCTTATGCGACTGAAAGAGGCGATAATCAGCAGCACAAATTTCAACAAGCACTCAAACATATCGGTTTTAATGTCAAACTAAAGCCCTTTATCCAACGAAGTGATGGCTCGGCAAAAGGTGATTGGGATGTGGGTATTACCATTGATGTGATGCAAGCAGCTTCGGAAGTTGATCAAATTATTTTACTTTCTGGTGATGGAGATTTCGACTTATTACTACAAAAAGTCAGTCAATCTTACGGTATAGAAACTCACGTGTATGGGGTGACATCTTTAACAGCCCGCTCTTTAATTGAATCGGCAGACCAGTTTTATTCTATACAGGCTGAGCTGTTACTTTAAAAATTGATATTTTAACTATTTTTACTACACTCAATAAATAAATTTAAACTCGTTTTTCAAGCAAAAGGATAAATCAATGAATGATACATTATTTGAACGGATAGGCGGCGAAGCTGCTGTGAACGCTGCGGTTGATATTTTTTATCGTAAAGTATTAAGTGATGACTCCATCTCCCAATTTTTTGAAGATACCGATATGGATGAACAAATCACCAAACAAAAGAGTTTTTTGACAATGGCTTTTGGCGGGCCCAATAAATATACCGGAGCGGATATGCGAAAAGCCCATGCGCCGCTGGTTGAAAAAGGCCTTAATGAAGCTCATTTTGGCGCAGTGGCAGGCCATCTTCAAGCGACTTTAGAAGAGTTGGGTGTTGCAACCAAACTGGTCAACGAAGTGATGGCGATTGCTGCTAGTACTCACGATGATGTTCTCGGGTTATAGCCTTCAAGAGCAGCGCAAACTATGATCTTTGCTGAAAAAAAACTAACTCCCCTTGACGGCGAAAGCGTTTTGGATTGTTTGTTGCGTCACGCGGTGCCGGTTGACCATTCATGCAAGAGCGGAAACTGTCAATCTTGTCTGCTTAAATTATCGAGTGGAAAAATTGATCCAGGCGCTCAAAAAGGTTTAAAACCAACCGCTATCAAGCAAGGTTTTTTCTTAGCCTGTCAGCAGCCGTGTGAGTTAATAGAAGCAGCTAGTTTCATCGATGCAGAATTGATTTTTAGCCATGCAAGGTTAGTTGATAAACAATTTTTCAATGATGAAACCTGTCGTTTATTATTAGAGCCTGTTAGTCCAACGTATTACCATGCAGGCCAATTTATCAATCTAAAAAATCCCCATGGGGTCATTCGGAGTTATTCCATTGCCAGTCTTCCATCAAATGATCGATTTCTGGAATTGCATGTTCATAAAAAAAGCAATGGCATCATGAGCCATTGGATTTTTGATGAATTTAAGGTGGGTGACAGGATTGACTTTCAAGGGCCGATTGGTGAGTGTTTTTATACTTGCTTGAGTATTGAGCAACCATTGATCCTTATTGGTACTAGCACTGGCGCAGCCCCATTGATCGGAATATTAAAAGATGCGCTTCACTCTGAACATCAAGGCTCTATTATTTTTTATCATGGTGCTCGAAACTTTGAAGGTCTTTATTTACATGAGTTGTTACTTGAACTAGAAAATAGCCATTCCAATTTTTGCTATCGACCGAGCATTACAGAAGAGCTAACTTCCAGTGAGAATGAACATTCAGGAAAAATTAAAACCGGTCGTTGTAATGAGATTGCGTTACAGGAAATGGCATTGAGTAACACAAGCACGATAGCGAATACACTGCTTTTTTTATGTGGTAATCCTGAAATGGTCAACATGACACGCAAGCGAGCATTTTTGGCTGGGGTCGCGTCAAAAAACATTTATATCGATCCATTTGAATATAAAGACTTAAGACAAGCAGCTCGTTAAAACCGAGTTAGAAAATATTTTATCGATAAGTAACTAGGAGCCTGTCCAAGAATAGGAAACCTACTACGGAAAAGCTATTTTGGCTAGATTTGCCGCTCATTTTCGTTAAATAGAGTGGCTATTCGTCTCAAATGACCGATAAATCTAACTCAAAATTGCTTTCCCTCGTTACGGCCTCTATTCTCGGATAGACTCCTAGTGTTTATATTGGTCGAATAGCGCTTTATTTGAACCACTTTTTTGGATTAACCGGCTTACCTTGATGACGTAGTTCAAAATAAAGCGCAGGTTGTTTTTGTCCGCCACTTTGTCCGAGCGTGGCGATCGCTTCATTGGCTTCGACCCAATCACCCACATCTTTATACAGCGCTTGATTATAGCCATACAAACTCATATAGCCTTTTCCGTGGTCAACAATCAATAGCAAACCAAACCCTCTTAACCAGTCGGAGTAGACCACGCGGCCGTGATGAATGGCGTTAATGTCATTGCCTTCTTTGCCAGCAATCAATACGCCGCTGCTGCGCTGCCCCTGGTTGAGTGAGCCGTATCGTTTGATTTGTTTTCCTTTTGATGGCCAGTGTAATTTGCCTTTTAATCTTTTGAGTCCTTCTAATGGCTGACTAAAATCCATTTCCTCGATGGTTTCTCTAACCGAATCGATCAGTTGTTGAAGTTCCTGAGCGTTAATTTCCAGTTCGGTCAGTTCATCGCTCTTAGTGGCGATCTCCTTTCCAAGCGCATCCACCAGCTGTTTACGTTTTCGTTTGAGTTTTTTCAGTTGTTTGGTTTCGCTCTCTTTTGACTGACGCAATAAATTTAACTTTCGAATTTCTTTCTGGATGGCGAGATCAATATTTCTCAATTCACTCAAGGTGGTTTGTAGTTGTTTGACCTGTTTACTGCGCGCCTTATTCATATAATCGTAATAGACTAACATCCGACCTAATTCGTCTGGCTCTTGTTGATTTAGCAATAGCTTTAAGTATTCCTGCTTACCGTTAATGTAGGCAGAGCGTAGTTGTTCTGCAAGCGCTTGTTTTTGAATTTTTTTATCAGCTTCCAAGTTTTTTTGTTTTTTGTGAAGTTTTTTTAGTTCTCTTTCTTTTTTGCTCAGCTGGCGGAGCGTCGAACGCAATATTTTTGAAGCGGTGGCGATTTTTTTTTCTGAACTACGCAGTTTTTTAAGCGCGCTAGATTGTTGCTTTCTCTTTTTTGACAGGCTTGATTGAAGTTTTTTAATTTTTCCTTTGAGTTGTTGTAATTCCTGTTTAGCGGCTTGTTTTTCAGAGTCGGATGGCTCGGCGTTGACCAGGTCAACGGCTGAAAATAAAAATAAAACAAAGAAGGCTAAATATTTACTCAAATCTGTCATTGCGTACCCAAAACATTCGCTTCGCTCACGGGGCATGCTAAGCGTAGCGCGGCAATCTCCGTAAGTGGTGAACAAGGTGATGTTACTGAATAATTTCCATCAAGGGTTTTCCGGTCATTTCTTTTGGGATCGGTAAACCTGCAATCGATAAAAGACTCGGCGCGACATCAGATAAAACGCCTTTGTCAGTGGTAACTTTTGCCTTTCTGCCTACATAAATAAACGGCACCAGATAATTGGTATGGGCCGTGTGAGGTTGACCAGTTTGATGGTCAGTCATTTTTTCTGCATTGCCATGATCAGCGGTAATCATCGCTTCGCCACCATTTTCTTTTAACGCTTTGATTAATCTTGCCAAACAAGCATCTAATGCTTCAATTGCTTTGACTGTTGCAGAAAAATTGCCAGTATGTCCCACCATGTCCGGATTGGCAAAGTTACAGATAATAAAATCATATTTCCCATTTTCGATCGCCGCGACAAACTTATCGGTGAGTAATGGCGCGTTCATTTCCGGTTGCAAGTCGTAAGTGGCCACATGGGGAGAAGGGATCAGTTCACGATCTTCGCCAACAAAAGGTTGTTCAATACCACCATTAAAAAAAAAGGTCACATGGGCGTATTTTTCGGTTTCGGCAATTCTCAACTGGGTCTTGCCTAAATCTTGTAAATGCTCGCCTAACACTTTTGGCAAATGGACTGGTCTATAAGCACTGCTGGTTTTAATAGTATCGGCGTATTGTGTCAACATCACAAAATCAGCGAGTTCAATTTTTTCCCCTCGATCAAAGCCATCGAAATTCTTATCAACAAAGGCGCGGGTAATTTCGCGGGCACGATCGGCGCGATAATTCATAAATATCACCGAATCTCCGGCTGTAATGCTGACTTTGTCGCCAATCAACGAAGGTTTAACAAATTCATCATTTTCATCTCGCTGGTAAGCGGCGTTGAGTGCCTCGGTTGCATTTTGGTAATGATGATCGACCTTTGCTTGAGTTAACATTTGATAGGCTAATTCAACTCTATCCCAGCGTTGATCTCTGTCCATCGCATAATATCGACCAACCAAACTGGCAATTCGGCCAGCGCCTGATTGGTCAATGGCATCAATATATTTTTGTGCGCTTCTAGGTGGAGTATCGCGACCATCGAGAAAGGCGTGCAGATAAACTTCTTTGACGCCTTTTTCTTTGGCTAAAAGCATCACGGCTTTGATATGGTCAATATGGCTATGTACGCCGCCATCGGAAAGCAATCCCATAATATGCACGGATTTTTGCGACTTGGCAGCTTTATTGATCGCATCGCAAATCACCGGATTTTGTTGAAATTCACCGTCTTCAATCGCTTTACTAATGCGGCTAAAATCCTGATAGACCACGCGGCCTGAACCTAAGTTAAGGTGACCTACTTCAGAATTACCCATCTGCTGGTCCGGTAAACCGACATCGGTGCCCGAACCAGAAATCAGCGTATGCGGGTAATTTTGCCACAGGTTATCCCAAGTGGGGGTATTAGCCGCCATGATTGCATTGGAGTCAGGCGATTCGCTGTAACCCCAACCATCGAGAATGATCAGGGCTGTGGTTTTCTTTTTCATAATAAATACTGAGCTATTTTCTAATACATGAAGGCTAATTATACATTTACGAGTGCGAAGGGTATATAGCTTAGAAAACATAGCTTAGAAAATATCAATCTTGAGAGACTTTAGTCGCAACGTTCGCAATTGGGTTAGGTTTCTAACATAATAGCACTCTTATTATATCGGATTAATTTAGATTAACAGTATAGAGAATCACAATGAGTTTATCGATTTTTAGATGTCTAATCATCACTATTTTATTGCTGACAACAAACCACCTATTTGCTGACAACGGTCAACCGGATTTATGGCAGGTTGAGCAAAATGGCAATGCCAGTTATTTGTTTGGCTCGATCCACCTCGGCTCAAATGATATGTATCCACTTTCTGACGCTATTTATAAAGCTTATTCAAATACCGAACATCTGATGGTTGAAATCGATTTAAAGCCAGAAGATGAAGCTAAGATGCTCCCTCTGATTCAGAAATACGCTTTCAATCCAACTGTTCCGTTGGAAAAACGGTTAAGTCCAGAAGGATTAGCTTTGTACCAACAAGCCTGCCAGAAACAGTCGCTTCCCTGTCAGCAATTTTCGACTTATCAAGCCTGGTTTTTAAGTATGCAATTATCTTTGATGAGTATGCAAAAATTAGGCTATAAAAATGAACTGGGGATCGACAAACATTTTTTGACTAAAGCTCATCAATCGAAAAAAAACGTCATTAGTTTAGAGTCTGCCCAGTCCCAATTTAAATTATTAGGCAGCTTTGATCAACAGCAACAAGAATCTATGTTATTGCAAAGTTTACAAGCGACAAAAGAAGATTTTGTTCAATTATTTGACGCCTGGAAAGCCGGTGATGACGATGCCATGTTAACAATGTTTCAAGCTGACTTTGAACAGTCTGGCGCGAAGGCAATGTATACCGCACTATTTGATGATCGTAATATCAATATGACAAAACAAATTTCAAACAATATAAAAGCTAACAAATCACTGTTTGTGGTGGTTGGTGCCGGGCATATTATTGGAGAAAATGGCATCGTAGAATTGTTAAGGAAAGAGGGATTTAAGTTAGTTCAAATCCAGTAGAATTATTTGAACATTGAATTTCTGTAGGTTGTGGGTGACGAAGGAATCCCAATAATTTAGCTAGGAAATACTCTTTGAAAAGCAAGGGTTTTTCCTGCGTTTGGGATATTTTTCAATCGCATAGAGTTGTTCAGTAAGTAGTATTTTCCAACTTGTAGCCGTTAGTACGATTTGAAAAGCCGTTATGTTATTGATAAATATAACTCATCTCATACTGAGTTGGAATATTAAGTGAGTTTAGACTCACTTAATATTCCTTGAGGTTTTAAACTATTTTTGTAAACTGTTGATTTAAATAAACATTAACTGTAAGAGTCGTAGAAAACGTCATTTTAGCGTCGTTTGCTGCACTCAATCAGCGTTAGGCCATTCCTAATATCATACCAGCATACAGTCCAGTCAAAGCAATTAGTATTCCATTTTTCTTGATGCATGGTGTTTTTATTGTTATAATATGGAAAACTAATGGAGTTAATATGAATTCTGCAATCAGCTATATCATTGACCGACAATATGACATTGTTAATTCGGCCCCAGAGCCTTTACCAATACCTAAATTTTCAACTTATGCGGTATGTAATTTAAGAGGTGGCATTGGGAAAACCAGCTTAAGCTTTAATTTGTCTTATGAAGCTGATGATTGCTTGGCCGTTGATACTTGCCCACAAGGCAATCTATCTTATTTTTATGACAATCTTTATTTTCAAAATAATACAACTACGGTAAAGGATTTAATTTTACCGTATATGCTTCCAGGTTTAGGTAAAGCTTCTAGAGTGGCGAAAAGAGTATCTGCCTCCAATACTCATTTTTCACAAAAAAATACATTTTATGTTGCGTCAACAAGTGACCTGTACACTTTACCATCTCAAATGTCGACAGCAATAAATCAGGCAAAATCAATATCGGGGCATCAACAAGCCGTAGCTATCGACTCTATGTTGTATTCACTAAGAGATGAAATTAAGAGGGAAATGACGGAGACAGAAACTAAAAATTGTTTGATTGATACGTCACCGTTTTTTTCTGGTGCTACTCATCTAGCATGGCATGCAACGGACGCTATAATTGTTCCCGTACGTACGGATCAGCAATCTATCAATTCACTCAATTTATTGTTAGATACTTTATCAAACCCTGCTAGCGAATTTCGAAGAGAGATGCCTAGTGATGGCCATACACCAAAAATTCAAATGGTTGTACTAACACACTGTGCGTGGTCAACCGCAGGTGGGGCTAGAAATATACCAAATCAGCAGACAAAAGTTTATGTGGAAAAGGTTCGAGATATTGTTAATCGCAATATTCAACATTTTACAACTGACAATCCTGATAATCATATAATCCTACTGGATGATTTTTTAGGTAGTGGTCGTATTTCTAGCGCTCTTTCCAAGCCCATTTCTGTTCTTGAAGCTGGCGACACCATGCGTATTAACAGGGTTAGAACTACTGTGAATGAATCCGTGGAAAAAATCAAAGCTGAGTTGAAATATATAAATGCATCAATATGGTAAGTAAGGCGTTGGTCAAGTTGAGTCTGTGTAACCAGTGGCCTAATCGGGTAGCCGGAGGTCTCTATCCTCCAGCCCCCACACCACCCTGCATGCGGATCTGCACAGGGCGGTTCACTTAACTTATCCATTAGGATAATGAACTTTGATCCATCCGTTCTTCAATGA